>USFK01000142.1 GCA_900553935.1 uncultured Collinsella sp. | reverse complement strand
TACATGCCGGCTGTCGTGCTGGGGACGTCCGACCCGTTCACTTCTTCCGGAGGGGCAAGATCGCTGCGGCCCACGATGCCGCCGAGCGTGCCGCGACCGCCAAGGCCGAACTCGATGACGCCGTGGCTGCGACGGATGCCGTGGCGCCGGCATACTTGGAGGCGCTCGCCAACTACACCGCCGCCAAGGTCGAGCTCGACCAGGCTATTGCCGAGCTTAACGCCGAGATCGCTCGCCAAGAGGCCGCCGACCGCGGAAACGGCGAGCAGACCCAGCCCGTCACGCAAGTGACGTACCAGGCCAAGCATGCGGAGGCAAAGACCGAGGCCACGACTTGGCAGACGGCGATGCCCGCCACGGGCGATGCGTCCGAGCTGCTGGGTGAGACCTTCGTGATCGGCGGCACGGTCCTGGTGGCCGCCGGCGTATTCCTGTCCGATAAGCGCCGCCAGCTGATCCGTTAGGGACAGAAGGGGCTGCGGACCATTTTCGGCGCGTACCGTAGGGGGTGATGAGGCTCCATGCGGCGCGCGCCGCCCTTTTCTTCAAGAGCGATTAAGGAGGGATATATGCAAATTAGAGGAGAGGCCGCGATCGCCTGCGGATTCATGGCGGGTCTGGCAACGGGGTTGCTGTTCGATGGATGTTTCGACAGCTATATCAATCGATTCTGCGATTTTGGTTTTTCGAGAGGCAAGCCTTGGAAAACAGCGCCAGCTCGTCAAGAGGTGGCTGCGCCCATCGAGCCCCGCAGTGTGGATACCTCAAAAATCAAGGTAATCGTCACTAAGAACGGCAAGATTTACCACCGTTCTACGGGGTGCAAAAGCCTTCCTCAAAACGCCATTAAAACAAGCGTACCATTAGCGGCTGCACTCAAGCGAGGCAAGACGCCCTGCCCAACATGCTGCCCGCCAACAGTGTGCTCGATCTAGTTTTTTGGGTGTTTGATCCGTTTGGATGGAAGAACGAAGGGTAAGCCCTAAGGGATACAGATGCCGGCCCGGCCTGCAATTTCTTCCATTGATTTGTCCAGAGTCGCACAGCACGGAGGTGTTGTTTGATGTCTATTTTCGTTACCGGAGACGTTCACGGTGTTGCCGAGTATGGGGCGAGTCGCTTCTCGTCGCGCGTTTGGCCATTGGGTCGAACGCTGACGCGCGATGACGTTGTCATCGTTGCCGGCGACTTTGGCTTTATATGGAGCGGCTCGAACACCGACAAATACTGGCTCGACTGGTTTGAGTCCAAGCCCTGGACCACGTGTTTTGTCGACGGCAATCACGAGAACCATCATCTGCTGGCGGGGCTGCCAATGCGTGAGTGGAACGGGGGCCTCGTTCACGAGGTTCGCCCGCACGTGCTGCACCTGATGCGCGGCGAGGTGTTCGACATCACGGGGACCACGGTGCTCGCCATGGGTGGCGCCGCGAGCCATGACAAACAGTGGCGTCAGGAGGGAAAGACGTGGTGGCCCGAGGAGATGCCGAGTGAGCGCGAGATCAAACACTGTCGCGCCTCGCTCGATCGCGCGGGCTGGAAGGTCGACTATGTTGTGACGCACGAGGCGCCGGTCGATTTGGCTGACGAGCTGTGCATGGAGTGCAATCGCGAGTTCTACGACGATTCGCTGCAGGCCTTTTTGGGCGAGCTCGACGGGCGGCTCGACTACCGCACCTGGTTCTTTGGCCATTACCATGACGATGAATGGCGCGATGACAAGCATCGCCTTATCTACCAAGATATCGTGCCGATCGAAGCGCGATGTGCCGATGGGCAGGATGAGACGGCGAGTGACTATTTTGAGCAAGAGCGTTAGGAGGTCCCCATGATCTGGTTTACCAGCGATACCCACTTTGGGCACGAGAACATGCTACGGCTTAGCGATAGGCCTTGGTCGACTGTTGCGCAGATGAACGAGGCCATGGTCGCCAACATTAATAGCAAGGTCGCTGCGGATGACGAGCTCTACATCTTGGGCGACTTTAGCTTTAAGATGACGGTCCAAGATGCCTACGAGCTGCGCAAAAGTATTGTCTGCAGGCATGTCCATCTGCTGCCCGGCAACCACGATAAAGACTGGACGCAGCCTGCGGTGGCGGATGCTTTTATCGTCGAGGCGCCCATTTGCGTGCTCAAGATCGACCGTCAGAAAATTGTGCTGAGCCACTATCCCATGGTCGACTGGCAGGGTATGTCGCACGGCGGCTGGCATCTTCACGGGCATATCCACAGCTGCGGCGGCGCGTACAACAAGTTCAACCTTCGGCAGGGGCTGCTGCGCTATGACGTGGGCGTGGACGCTAACAGCTACGCCCCGGTAAGTTTGGATGAGCTCAAGTTATGGTTTGCGCAGGTCGAGGAGCCAGTGTGTTGCGTTAAGTGGCCGTGGTGGGTCAACGCCACGGGCAACGAGCAGGTCGAGCGCGATCTCGAGAGCTATAAGAGGGAAGTGGTGATCCGATGACGGTCTATGTGACGGGCGATATTCACGGCGGCCTCGACATGCAAAAGCTGCGCGATTGGGACCTTGGGGATAGCCTGACGAGCGACGACTATCTGATTGTCGCGGGCGACTTTGGCTTTCCGTGGGATTTCTCTGCCGAGGAATGTGCCGACATCGCTTGGCTGGAGTCGCGCCCCTATACCGTGCTGTTCGTCGACGGCAACCACGAGCGTTTCGATCACTGGGCGGAGCGTCCTATGGAGCTGTGGCACGGTGGGCTGACGCAGCGTCTGTCGGATACCTCCCCCATACGGCGCCTGACGCGCGGCGAGGTTTTTGAGCTCGATGGCTCAACGATCTTTACCATGGGCGGCGCCACGAGCGTGGACAAAGAATACCGCATTCCCTATTCCAGCTGGTGGCCGCAGGAGCTGCCGGACGAGCGCAACTTTGAGGAGGCGCGGGCAAAGCTCGACAGCGTGGGTTGGAAGGTCGACTACGTGGTCACCCACACCTGCTCTACGCGCATGCTTTCGCCCACGCTTTATCCGGCACCCGGCTGGAATTACCCCGCCGTTGATCGGCTTACGGCATTTTTCGATGAGCTGGAAGACCGCTTGGATTACAAGTGCTGGTATTACGGGCATTTCCATCGGGATGCCAACCCGGCCGAGCGCCATACCGTGCTCTACGACTGTATCGTTCGCCTGGGCGACGAACTCCAGCCCTGGGATGTTGCGTAGGGGTGGAGTGAGCGGCTACTCGGCCGTTACAGTGATGTTTTCCCGATGCGCGCGGATAACATCCCAGCTAAAGTGCTCGACCAGCTGTTTGGCAGAGCGCGGTGTGGAGTCCGGCGTGATGCCCGTTTGCCCGGCGAGCCATCCCAGCAGTGCCTCGGGTGTGCCAAAGCGGGCGCGGAGCTCGCCCAGGTCCAGATCGCGATCGCGCTTGGAAAGACGGCGGCCGTCCGGTGACATGAGCAGCGGAATGTGCGCGTAGTGCGGCGTGGGAAGTCCCAGCAGATGCTGCAGGTAGATTTGGCGCGGCGTGGAGCCCAACAAGTCGCATCCGCGCACGACCTCGGTGACGCCCATGGCGGCGTCGTCGACCACCACGGCTAGCTGATAGGCAAACACGCCGTCGCTGCGGCGTACCAAAAAGTCGCCGCACTCGGTAGCGAGTGCCTCGCATTGGGCGCCGTACGTGCGGTCCACGAATTCGATCACGTCGTTTACGAGGTCATCGACGGTGGGCACGCGCAGACGTGTGGCCGGGGCGCGCAGGGCGCTGCGGCGGGCGATTTCTTTGGCAGAAAGGTTTCGGCAAGCGCCGCGGTAGATGGGCGTGCCGTCGCTGGCGTGCGGTGCGCTTGCGGTGTGGAGCTCGGCGCGCGTGCAAAAGCAGGGATAGGTGAGGCCGGCGTCTTGCAATTGGTGCAAGGCGCTCTCGTACAGGTCGAGGCGATCGTGCTGGTAGTAGGGACCTCCGTCCCATTCAAGCCCTAGCCAAGCCAGGTCGTCAATCAGTTGGGCGGCAAGTTCCGGGCGCTTGCAGCGATCGTCCAGGTCCTCGATGCGCAACACGATGCTGCCGCCCTGGCTGCGGGCCGAAAGCCACGCACACAGGCAGCTGAACACGTTGCCCAGGTGCATACGGCCCGAGGGCGACGGGGCAAAGCGGCCCACGACAGGCGCGGGGGCGGAAGCGGGCGGCGTCGTTGGCGCGTCCACAGCGGGCGTTGCTATGTCGTGTACGTTGATATCCATGCGGACGAGTATAGCGCGGGGTGGGGTTGGGGAGGCGTCGTCGATGCTCGCAAGTTGCCGAGGCCGCGTGTTGTGCTCGACGGGCACCGACTCAACATCTCGATTACCGCCCGCAAGCTTAGCCCCTTCAACCCCTCAAACGACAGAAACCCCGGCACCAACGGTTTGGTCGCTTCGAGATGATCCTCCGGATCCATGTCGAGTTCCATTTCGAACAGACCGGCCGCCATCTCGAAATCGCCGACGAGAAAATGGTCTATCGCGGAACCTTTGAGCAACTCCAGTACGGCCTGATTGCCCCGATCCTCCCAATCGAGCCAGATTTCGTCCTCGTCCGGAATCAGATCGATCAGCTTCTTAATCCCGTCGTACCGCAGATTGCACGCCCGCTCGACATCGCCCTCGCGCTCGCAGCGACGGGACTGCGCCAGAATGGCCGCGAAATCG
>USFK01000141.1 GCA_900553935.1 uncultured Collinsella sp. | reverse complement strand
GATGTCCGCCGCACCGGCGAGCGCCTTTTCGGGCGTGTCGAAGCCGGCCTGTTCGTTGACGTATGCCGCGGCGGCGTCGAGCGCGCTGCCCTTGGCCGAAGCCTGCATGATGATCATATTGGCGAGCGGCTCCAGGCCTGCCTCGCGGGCCTTCTGCGCACGGGTCATGCGCTTTTTGCGATAGGGCTTGTAGAGGTCCTCGACGCGCTGGAGCTGCGTGGCCTCGCGAATCTGCTGCTCGAGCTCGGGCGTGAGCTTGCCCTGCGCGTCGATGAGCAGGATGACGTCCTCTTTGCGCTGCTCAAGATTGCGCAGGTAGGACAGGCGCTCGTCGAGCGCACGCAGGGCGACGTCGTCCATGCCGCCGGTGGCCTCTTTACGGTAGCGCGAGATAAAGGGGATGGTATTGCCCTCATCGATGAGCTTGACGGCCGCCTCGACGTTGGCAGCCTTAAGGTTGAGCTCGCGGGCGAGCTGGACGATAAGATCCATGGAACTCCTTGCGTTTAAGGTACGTTTGCAGCACAGGGCTACCAAGGATACCACCCGTTCCAAAAGACTGTTTTGGGGCCGCGCCATGAAAACGGCCTATCTACTACGTTTGAACCGTATGGGTCGACCATCCCCGGTTTTCCGAGAACGCGCAACCTGTCTACCTGCGGTTTTTATTTCTCGAAATTTGGCATGGTTGAGGGCAATCGGTTAAACGTAGTAGATAGGCCCATTTCGTGGCGAACGAACCAAGCTGAGGCGCAAAATAGCCCTCGCTCCAGAAAAATCATTGGCAACGTAGCAAAATGCCCCGCGGGCAGGAGGCTGCTCGCAGGGCAAAGAAGAGGGGCTTATTTGTGGCGGACCGAGGGGCTCGGCATGGGGTTTCTGTCGCGGCCGCTCTTAAGGCGTTACAGCTCGACGAGCTGGCCGGTCTCGGCGGCCTCCTTGATGGCGTTAAGCAGCGTGAGCGTCTTGACGTTGTCGGCGGGAGTCACGACGGGCTCGACCTCGCGGCGGACGACCTTCACAAAGTGCTTGAGCTGCATCTTGTGCGGCAGCGCTGGGTCCACAGCCGGGATCTCCATCTGCAGCGGCTTGTGCCAGTTGGAGGCACCGTCGTAGGAGAACTGGTGCAGGCGGGGCAGCGAAAGGGCGCCCTTGGTACCGCCAATAAAGTAGGCATCGGCGTCGAAGGGGCGGTACTGCGGGTCCTCGCGAGCAGTCGCCTCCCAGTTCCAGGGGCTGGCGGTGGCATCGGAGATGGTCATGCTTGCGAGCGCGCCATCGGCAAAACGGACGTTGACCACGGCGGAGTCCTCGGTCTCAAAACCGCGGGCGGCGCTGGACTGCATACCCTGGACGGCAACGGGCTCGCCCAACAGGTAACGGAGCAGGTCGACGTCGTGCACCAGGTTGACCAGGATCGGGCCGGCACCCTTTTTGCGGCGCCACTCGACATCGAAGTACTCGTCGTTCTTATAGATCATGTAGTGGAAGCTCGACACGGTGAGCTTGCCCAGCTCGCCGGACTCGATGATCTCCTTGGCCTTGTTGACGAAGGGGTTGTGACGACGGTGCTGACCCACGAGCACGGGCACGCCGGCGGTCTCGGCTTCGGCGGCGAAGGCCTGGGCATCCTCAAGGTCGTTGGAGATCGGCTTTTCGACCAGCGGCACGATGTTGCGCTTGATGGCCTCGCGGGCAACGCCCAGGTGCAGGTCGTTGGGGGTGGCGATGATGACGGCCTCGGGCTTGACCTCGTCCATCATCTGGGCGGGATCGGTATAAAACGGCACGCCGGCGGCCTCGGCCGTGGCGCGGGCGCCCTCAAAGGCGTCGGCGATGGCGACGAGCTCGGCCTCGGGCTCCTCGGTGACAAAGCGGATGTGGTTGCGGCCCATGGCGCCGGCGCCGATAACGGCAATGCGGACGGGGTTGAGCTCAGACATTTCGACTCCTTAATACTGGTGACCGGTGGAATGCGGCAAGAGGACGGCCCTTGCCGCGTCAAGCAAAACTAGGCGGACTTCTTCTTGCTGTCGGAGACCATCATGTAGACGGTGAGCACGACGGCGATGGCGGCGATCACGATGGCGCCGTAGAAGGACTGCTGGTAGGCGGCGCTGCCGGCCTCGGCGTGATACAGCACGGCAGTGATGGGCTGGCTGATCCAGGTAGAAGCGGCGTATCCCAAAAACATGATGCCGTAGTTGACGCCGATGTTGCTGGTGCCAAAGGCGCCACCGGTAAGCGGCGGGTAGATGACGAGCAGGGCGCCAAAGCTAAAGCCAAGCAGGGCGAGCGCCACAAAGAACATGCTCTGCGTAAAGCTCATCGACATGATGACGAGTGCGACGATGGTGACGACAAGGCTGATGAGCAGCGACTTGTAGGCGCCGAGCTTGTCGATGATCTGGCCAAAGGACAGACGGCCGACCAGGTTGGCGCAGGTGTTGACGGAGACCACCACACCGCCGAGGGCGACGGCCGCGGCGCTCGTTGGGTCGGCGAAGAGCTGGACGGCGGCGATGGAGGCAACCTTGCCCACAAGCAGGGTGCCTGCAGTGGCAGCAAAGGCGAAGGTGACGATGAGGACCCAGAAGCGCGGGGTCTTGACCATCTCGCCCGGGGTGAGGTCGCCGAAGGTGCCGGCATGTGCGCCGCCCTTGGGGGCCTCGAAGCCCTCGGGCAGCCAGCCGGCCTCGGGGGCCTTCAGGAACAGGGCGGAGGCGGCAATCATTACAAAGAAGATGACGCCGAGTGCCTTGAGGGCGCCAAAGATGCCCAGGCTCGGGATGAGCAGCGAGGCGAGCACCGGGGACAGCACGGCGGGGCCGGCGGTCGAAGCGGCCAGGGTGATGCCGGAGGCCAGGCCCTTCTTGTCGATGAACCACTTTTGGCCCGTGGTGAGCGCGGGGTTGTAGCCCAGGCCGTTGCCGATGGCGGCGACGAGCGAGAACCACAGGTAGAACTGCCACGGCTCGGTGACGGTGCCGGACATGAACCAGCCCAGGCCATAGCACACGGCGGCGGCGATCACGACGTTGCGCGGGCCGATCTTATCGGAGATGCGGCCGGCGAAGATGCCCGTCACGGCCATGATGGTCTGAAAGACCGGGAAAGCCCAGGTAAGGGCGCTGGACCACTCGGGGTAGACGGCAAGCAGGTTCTTGCTCACGACGGAATACAGCGCGATGGAGCTGATGAAGAACATGGTGACGCACGCGGTGGAAAGCACGACGGCGCGACCCTTGTTGGAGTTGGTGGAAGCCATTGGACTCTTTCTAATCGATGCGGGGGAGGGGCGGGCGTCACCGCGAGCCTCCCTGTCGGGCTGGTTTACTGGTCAGTCGGCTTTGCGACGCCGGACTCGTCGGACCAAAGCTCGACACCCTTGTTCTTAAGGTAGTTGTCGGCGTATGCGCGACGGCCGCCGGGCTTAGCGGTGAGATCGCCCATCATGTTGGAGAAGCCGCCGTCGACCTTGATGGCGTCGCCGGTGGTAAAGTCCGAGCGCTTGGACGCCAGGAACATGACGGCGTTAGCGATATCGCTGACCTCGCCGATGCGGCGCGTGGCGATGAGGCGGCTGCGGCTCTTCTCGACCTCGGGGTCGGCGTAAAAGCTCGCCGACATCGGGGTCTTAACAAAGCAGGGCTCGACGCAGTTGGAGCGCACGCCGTAGGGGCCCCACTCGGCGGCGAGCATCTTGGACATCATGTTGACGCCGGCCTTGGTGGAGCTGTACACGCCCGAGAACGTTTCGGGGGAGTGACTGGCGACGGTGGAGATGTGAACCAGGCGGCCCTGGCCGGCCTTGATCATCTCGCGACCAAAGCGCTGCGAGGTGATGAAGTAGCCGGTGAGGTTGACGTTGATGACCTCGTTCCAGTCGGAGAGCGGCAGGTCCTCCATGGCGGCGAAGCGCAGGATGCCGGCGGTGTTGACGAGAACGTCGACGCGACCGAAGTCGGCGATCGTGGCGTCGACGGCGGCCTGGACCTCGTCCTCGTCGGTGGCGTTCATCTTGTAGCCCTCGGCATGGATGCCAAACTCGGCGGCGAGGTCGGCAGCTGCGGCCTTGACCTTCTCCTCGTTCAGATCGAGCAGGACGACGTTGGCGCCGTTGCGGGCGAACTCGCGGCAAATCTCGACGCCCATACCGCCGAGCGCGCCGGTCACGGCGCAGACATCGCCCTCGAGCTTAAGCCAATTGCTCATAGGAACTTCCCTTCTTGTGCCTCCCGGTGGGTCGCTCCCATTAATCGACCCACGTGGTTTTCGCCGGTTATCGTATGCTTAGCGTTCGCGCAGGTGAATTGCATATTTGTTAGAATGGCATTAACCGTAGGTTTACACTGTGCATTGAGGTTTATTCTCAATTGAGCGCGTGACCTGCGAAAACGACCTCCTGTGGCACCATGTGGTCACGGGCGCGAAAACGGGAGATTGACGTGTACGATCGACGACTTGAGGCCATATCGGCCGCTGCGGAGCTGGGAAGCTTCTCGCGTGCGGCGGCACAATTGCGCGTGTCGACTCCGGCGCTCGTCAAGCAGGTGTCGGGCTTCGAGGCCGAGTTCGGCATCACGCTGTTCGAACGCTCGCACTCGGGCGTCAAAGTGACGCCGGCCGGCGCACTGCTGGTGGACGACGCGCGCTCGATCATGCGGCAGTCCG
>USFK01000140.1 GCA_900553935.1 uncultured Collinsella sp. | reverse complement strand
CCAGCACTACGCCTTTTCGGTCGAGGCCTTTGTCAACGTGGTCGAGCGCTGCCGTGACAGCAAGTTCGAGTTCATCATGCGCGAGACCACCACATCGCAGATCATCGATGACGTCCGTGCGTTTCGCAGCGATATCGGCATTCTGTATCTGGATGACTTTAACGCCCGCGTTCTGCAGAAGGCCTTCGCCGATGCGCGCGCGAGCTTCCACCCCCTATTCGACGCAACGGTCCACGTCTTCGTGAGCGAGCGCCACCCGCTCGCACGCCGCCCTCAGCTGTCCCTTGCCGACCTCACGCCCTATACGCGCTACAGCTTTGAGCAGGGAACCTCAAACTCCTTCTATTACGCCGAGGAACCTTTTAGCTATATCCCTTGCGACCGCAAAATACGAATCTCGGACCGCGGAACACTTACTAACCTACTTATCACGTCGAACGGTTACACCCTGTCGACCGGCGTCCTCTCCAATGAAATGCAATGGGGTATGGCATCGATCCCGTTAGCAGACGCCCCAACGATGCGCGTAGGCTATATCATGCACGACGAGCGCAAGCCCTCTCCCCTCTTGCAGCAATACCTCGACGAACTCAACCGCATCATCCATGCCAACTAACTGTCGGAAGACGGGGTAGAAATCGTAGATTGCTAGCCCCCAGCGGGCATGGCGCTACAATGGTCACTCACACGAAACGTACCCAACGAAAGGAACCATGTGAAGGTCATCATCTATACCGACGGCTCGGCCCGATCAAATCCGGGACGCGGCGGCTACGGCGCCGTGCTCAAATACACCAACCCCGCCGGCAAGACCTTTACCTCCGAGCTTTCGCGCGGCTACGCCAAGACCACCAACAACCGCATGGAGCTCATGGCCGTTATCGTGGCGCTCGAGGCACTCAACCGCCCCTGCGAGGTCGAGGTCCATTCCGATTCGCAGTACGTCGTCAACGCCTTTAACAAGCACTGGATCGACGGCTGGAAAAAGCGCGGGTGGAAAACCTCCAACAAGCAGCCCGTTAAGAACCGCGACCTGTGGGAGCGTCTGCTTGCCGCAAAGAGCCAGCATAAGGTGGAGTTCATCTGGGTGAAGGGGCATGCCGGCCATGAGCTCAACGAGCGCTGCGACGAGCTTGCCACCACCGCAGCCGACGGAGCCAACCTCGATATCGACGCCGGCTTTAACGAGAGCGACCTGTAGCGGCGTTTTCGCACGCTTTTGCGTCCCCCTCGCGCTACACTCGTCCTGTAGACCAAACAATGCAAGGGGGACACATGCTGCGCATAGCGACCATCGGCACATCCATGATCACCGACGACTTTATCCAAGTCGTCAATGCAAACGACCAGGCTGTATTCGTAGGCACGCTCTCGCGCAACGCCGAGCGCGGCGCTGCCTTTACCACTGAGCGCGGCGGCGAGCGCAACTTCACCGCACTCGACGAGCTCGCGTCCGCCGCCGACGTCGACGCCGTCTACATCGGCAGCCCCAACGCGCTCCATTACGAGCAGGCGCTCGCCTGCATCGCCGGCGGCAAGCACGTTATCGTCGAAAAGCCCTTCTGCGCCACCGAAGCGCAGGCGCTGGAAGTCTTCCGCGCTGCCGAGGCAGCAGGTGTCGTGGCCCTCGAGGCCATGCGCCCGCTCCACGACCCCGCTTTCCACGCCATCGAGGACGCTCTGGGCGAAATTGCGCCCATTCGCCGCGCCTCACTGCGCTTTGGCAAGTACTCCTCGCGCTACAACGAAATCCTCGCAGGACGCGCCAGCAACATCTTCGATTGCAATATGGCATCGGGCTCCCTCATGGACATCGGCGTCTACACCGTCGAGCCCATGGTCGAGATTTTCGGCATGCCCTCCGGCCTTACGAGCATGACTACTCTGCTCGACCCCACCACGCGACAGCTCACGCACGGCCCCATCGACGGCTGCGGTTTCATCCTCGCCAGCTACGGCGGTGGCCGTATCTCCGTCGAGCTTGCGCACTCCAAAATTACGAATGACCTGCTGCCATCGCAGATCGAAGGCGAGCGTGGCACTATCCAGATTGACCATCTGTCCACGCCCCGCAACGTACGCATCGATTATCGCGGCGACGTCGTGCGCGGATCGGCGACCGAGGCGCCGCGCGAGCAAGGCGACAACGGACGCGCGCTCAACCTGCCCAAATCGAGCAACACCATGGAGTACGAGCTCGCGGACTTTATCACCGCCATCGGCGGCATCGATAACGTTAAGGAAGAGATTTGGGAGACCCCGGCGGGACGCCACGAGCTTGGCCACTACCGCGATGTCACGCTCGTCTCGCTGCGCATCATGGATGCCGTGCGCCAGCAGGCCGGCATAACCTTCCCGGCTGACGCAGGCAAGCAGGCATAGCGATGGGTTTCTTCGATACGTTCTTCTCCAGCGTCACCGGCGGCAGTCGAGAGCCTCAAAAACCATCAAACGTCGAGCTCGAGCTGCGCCGCAGGCTTACTGTGCTCGCAAGCGACGAGGCCACTCAAGACACTCCCCTGCGCTATTTCCTACGCTGGGAGGGGCAAGTCCAAGGCGTTGGTTTTCGCTTTACCAACACCAACCTCGCACAGGCACGCGCACTCACCGGCTGGGTGAGTAACATGGAAGACGGGTCAGTCGAGATGGAGATACAGGGAGCTCCGGCAAACATCCTATCTCATCTCGAGGCGCTTCACGCCTCCTACGAGCGCATGGGAACGCGTTTTCGCCTCGTAGACGCCCAGGCCCGAGCCCCACTTGCCAATGAAGACGGTTTCATTCCTCGTTATTAGTATTGTGTGCTAAATACGGTATCATTTACCTACGACCGTTGATAGAAAAGAGGCGAGGCGCATGGCGGTGCAAAGAAGGAATACCAGGCAGCGAAAGCTGGTTCTTGACGCTGTGCGCCAAAGCTATAACCATCCCACCGCCGACGAAATCTACAACGTCGTGCGCGCGCAGGATGACAAAATCAGCCGCGGTACGGTCTACCGCAATCTCAATCTCTTGGCCGACGCCGGCGAGATCCTCTCCATCAAGACGCCGGGCGGCAGCCGCTTCGATCGCACCATCGAGCCGCACGCACATATCATCTGCACCTCGTGCAGCCGCGTCATCGACGTGCCACTCCCCTTCGACGCCCAGCTCGACGCCAAGGCGTCCGAGCAAATCGGCTGGCACGTCACGTCGCACTACACCATCTTCGAGGGTCTCTGCCCCGACTGCCGGTAGATGTTTGGGACATGCCTACTCAGCAAGTAGACGACGCAGCTCCTCTTCGACCGTGCGTACGTAACGGACGCGGTCGTTGATGCCACGCATAGAGGGATTGCAGCTCTCCATTAGATAGGGATGGCCCACTACGTTGAGCATGTCGCGGTCGTTTTCGTTATCGCCAAACGCCATCATCTCATCGGGCGAAATTCCCAGGGCACGACCGTAATCGGCAAGCGCGGAACCCTTACCCGAATCAAAGCCGATAAAGTCCGTCCACTCGGTTCCCGACGTCATCACGTCGACACAGTCGCTAAAGTGGCGCTCGAAATACTCCAGCGCCGCCGGCTGCTCTGCCTCGGGCGTCTGGAAGGCAATCTTAATGACGTCCTCGTCGATGTCCTCGGGACGGTCGACCACCGCCACATCGCAGTGGACCTCATAACGCAGGTGTTCAACAAACGCGTCGTTGCCGCTCATGGTGTAGAGGCGCCCCTCACACGAAAGGGTCACGTCGGCATGGGGATACGCAACCACGGCATTCGCGATATCCATAGCAAGGCAACGCTCCATGGAACGCTTGACAACGGCACGCCCCTCGCTCATCGCCAGGGCTCCGTTTTCGCATACGTAGGCGAGCTCATCGGCCACCGGGGCAAACAGGTAGCGCAAGCTCGCATATTGACGGCCGCTCGCCGGCATAAACACGATACCGCGACGATGCAGCTCATCGATAAGCTCAAAGGCCTCGGAACGCGGCTCGCGCTCCCCCGGATGCAGCAACGTGCCGTCCAAATCGCATGCAATCAGCTTGATTCCCTCAAGACCCATATGCTTTCCCCCAAAGCCTCTTATCAACAGCAAGACGGACTTTGATTGGTCGCCCCTCAAAGCCCGTCTTGCGCATACGCGCACTTAGCCGCGCGTCTTTTTTACGATGGCAAAGTCGGGAGCTATGCTCACGACGACCTCCGCCGCACTCGACGCAAAGCGCCGGTCCGCATCGAGTTCACGGGTAACCACCGAGAGCCGAACACCCTCGACACCCCGAAGCATGCGGCCCAAAACAGGCTGCACCGGCGTATACATGCGCACGGTATGCTCGTCCGAGTCGCCCCGGAATGTCAATGTTGGAGAAGGCGCAAAAGTTGTTGACTCTGTATTGATGCCTGGTGTTCTTGTAGAAGAAGGGGCAGAAATCTATAAAGCCATTATTGATGAAAATGTAGTTGTTAAAGCTGGAACTGTCATTAATTCAGAAGCTAAAGAAGTTGAATTAGTGAGCGATAATAGTAGATAAGAGGGGGAAGTAAAGATGGCAAAAGTTATTGGTTTAGTAAACTTACATTCAGATATAGAATTTACGGGATTAACAGAAAGAAGACCAGTGGCCTCTGTAAGCTTCCTTGGTCGTTATGGAATTATTGACTTTGTTTTATCAAATATGTCAAATTCTAAAATAGATGCAATTGGGGTTATGATTCAAAAGAA
>USFK01000139.1 GCA_900553935.1 uncultured Collinsella sp. | reverse complement strand
TAAGTGGTGAATCGCTTACCGCATTCATCACATACACGACGCCGCCCAGCACGGCGCCCATGTCGATCATGGAGCCCTCGCCGATAACGGAGCCGATGTTGATGATGGCGCCCATCATGATGACGGCGCGGTCGCCGATCTCGACGCGGTCGCGGATGATTGCGCCCGGCTCGATGCGGGCATTGATGCCCTTAAGGTCGAGCATGGGCACGGCAGAGTTGCGGCAGTCGTTCTCCACATCGTAGTAGTCGATGGAGTCGGCATTGGCATCGAGGATGGCCTTGAGCTCTTCCCAGTCGCCAAAGACGGTCTTGCCACGACGGCCGCCGTAGACGTGCGCATTGCCCCACTGGACCTTCATGCCGGGCTTCTCGCGCACATACAGCTTGACGGGCGTCTTTTTGGGCGCGGTGGCGATGTAATTGATAATCTCCTGGGCATCCATCTCGGCTGCGTTACTCATATGCTGTTTCTCCTTTGCGTGGGTACGGTAGGTAACTGGTTAGGCGAACATGACCTGGTCGAAGGTGTAGAAGCCGGGGTCGCGGACGACGAGCTTTTGAGCGGCGGCCAGAGCGCCGTTGACAAAAATCTGGCGGCTTGTGGCGCGATGGCTAAGCGTGACTTCCTCGTCCTGGCCAAAGAAGCTTACCTCGTGCACGCCGGCGACGGTGCCACCGCGCAGCGAGTGCATACCGATCTCCTTGGGGTCACGCGCGCCGCACATGCCCTCGCGACCGTAGACAGGATGATAGCCAGCCTCAGGCTCGGCCTCGACCACGGCGTCGAGCAGCAGCTTTGCAGTGCCGCTGGGGGCGTCGACCTTTTGGTTATGGTGCGTCTCGACGATTTCGCAGTCAAAGCCGGGCAGCTCGCGTGTGGCCTGTGCTACCAGATGACGCAGAGCTGCGATACCGATGGAGTAATTTCCGGAGTGCATGACGCGGGCGTTTTGACCCAGCTCGCGCAGGCGATCCATCTGCTCGGGTGTGTAGCCCGTGGTGCCCGAGACCAATGCGGCGCCTGTACGCTCGACATAGGCGACGACGGCGTCGAAGGTCACGACGTTCGAGAAGTCGATGATTACATCGGCCGTCGGTGCGCTCTCGAGCTCGGACAAGTCGAAGCCGATCTGGGCGACGATGTCAAAAACGGGCTCTCCAGCGGCGTTGACAATGCCCTCGGCGGTAGTGCGGATCAGCGAGCCCATGCGGCCCGTTCCCATAATGACGGTCTTAATCAAGCAGACCAGCTCCCTTCAGAGCATCGGTAAGTGCGGCTCGCGTGTCGTTGGCCATGGGGCACAGCGGCATGCGGTAGTTTGCCTCGATCATACCCATCTGGGCGAGCGCTTCCTTAACGGGGATGGGGTTGACCTCGCTAAAGAGGGCATTGATGAGCGGCTGGCCGGCAATCTGGATATCGCGGGCGCGCTCCACGTCGCCGTCCAGATAGGCGCGGCACATGTCGTGCACGAGCTGCGGCTGAACATCGGCCCACACACTGATGGTGCCCGAGGCGCCCAGGCTCATGAGCGGCACGGTGAGGGCGTCCTCGCCCGAGTACATGCGGAAGTCATCGGACAGCAGGTGGGCGATCTTGGCCGCGTAGGCGACGTTGCCCGAGGCTTCCTTAATACCCATGATGTTGGGGTGCGCGGCCAAGCGCTCTACGTTGCGCTCGCTGATGCCGCAGCCGCAGCGGCCGGGGATGTTGTACAGGATGCAGGGGATATCTACGGCATCGGCAACGGTCTTAAAGTGCTGGTAGATGCCCTCCTCGTTGGACTTGTTGTAGTAGGGGGTAATGAGCAGCAGGCCGTCGGCGCCCAGGCCCTGATAGGTGAGCGACTTGGTGAGCATGGTCTGCGTGGAGTTGGAGCCCGAGCCGGCGATGACGGGGACACGGCCTGCAACCTGCTTGACCACCGCGGCGACAACGGAGTTGTCCTCGTCATCGGTCATCGTGGCGCTCTCGCCGGTGGTGCCCAGGGTGAGGATGGCGTCGGTACCATTTTGCAGGTGGAAATCGATAAGGCGCTCGAGCGCGTCAAAGTCGACGCTTCCGTCCTTTTTAAACGGCGTGACGAGGGCGACGATCGAACCCTCGAGGTTGCGGATATCCATGTTCTTCTCCTTCGCTTCCGCGATCTGGATGCGTTTGTTCCACTGAGCGGCGACGGCCAGACGCTCGTCCTGGGCGCGACGGCGGGCACTTTCGGCGCGCGACTTGGCCAGCAGCTCTCGGCCGCTCGGCAGCACGTCGAGCGTGGCAAAGTAATCGCCCGGGCGCTCAGCACGGCGGATGAGGTCGGCCGAGCCGTCGGGGCGCAGCAGCACCTCGGCGGAGCGCAGGCGTCCGTTGTAGTTGTAGCCCATGGAGTAGCCATGCGCGCCGGTATCGTGGATCACAAGCAGGTCGCCCATGTCGATATGCGGCAGCTCACGATCGATGGCGAACTTGTCGTTGTTCTCGCACAGATTGCCCGTAATGTCGTACGTGTTTGTGACAGGCGCCGCGGTCTTGTCGGAGCCACCCGGCTGGCCCATCACCGTAATGTGGTGGTAGGCACCATACATGGCAGGGCGGATCAGATCGACGGCGCTTGCGTCGACACCGATATAGTCCTTGTAGATTTGCTTCTCGTGGATGGCCTTGGTGACCAGGCAGCCGTAGGGGCCCATCATAAAGCGGCCCATCTCGGTGCGGATGGCCACATCGCCCATGCCGGCGGGAACCAGGATCTTGTCGTATGCCGCGTGCACTCCCTCGCCGATGGCGTGAATGTCGTTGGCCTGCTGCTCGGGCAGGTAGGGGATGCCGACGCCGCCGGATAGATTGATGAAGGCGACGTGTGCGCCGGTCTCGCGCTCCAGGCGCACTGCAAGCTCAAAGAGGATGCGCGCAAGCTTGGGGTAGTAGTCGTTGGTGACGGTGTTGCTGGCAAGGAATGCGTGGATGCCAAAGTCCTCAGCGCCCTTGGCCTTGAGCATGCGGAAGGCCTCGAAGAGCTGCTCGGTGGTCATGCCATATTTGGAGTCGCCCGGGTTGTCCATGATGCCGTTGGAGAGCTGGAACAGGCCGCCCGGATTAAAGCGGCAGCTGACCGTCTTGGGAATGGGCCCTGCGACGCGCTCAAAGAACTCGATGTGGCTGATGTCGTCAAAGTTGACGATGGCGCCCAGCTTGTCGGCGAGCTCAAAGTCGGCAGCTGGCGTGTCGTTAGACGAGAACATGATGTCGTGTCCCGTGATGCCCAGCGAGCGGGCAATCATGAGCTCGGTATAGCTCGAGCAATCGCAGCCGCAGCCGTATTCGTTGAGAATGGAGATGAGCGCCGGGTTGGGGTTGGCCTTGACGGCAAAGTATTCCTTAAAGCCCGGGTTCCATGCAAAGGCGTCGCGCACTTCTTGCATGTTGCGGCGGATGCCCGCCTCGTCGTATAGATGAAACGGCGTGGAGAATTGCTCGACGATATGCTCGAGCGTCTCCTTGTCCACAAACGGCTGCTTTGCCGCATATGCCTCGTTGGGAGTCAGTGACATGTCCCGTAAACCTCGCTATCCAGACGGCGCTACCTGCGCATCGAATCCGCATGGCGTGGACCCAATGTCCGGATAGCGCTCCCGCATTGCTGCAGACAGTCCTGCGGGTGTTTCCCGCAGGCCCACCAGGTTGTTCGTGCCCGAAAAACCCAGTTCGGCGGGTTTCGCCTCCCCACGGGGTCAAAGCCTGCCGGCTCGCCCGCGGTTCTTCGTGCCCGCGCCTCTATCAAGTGGTAAAGACCCTACCACGTTGCACTTTACCAAACAAGAGTATTCGTATATAACGTTTAAAAAATGCAAGGATATGCTAGAAATAAGGGTGTAGCAATCTTGCGGCACAATAGATGGCAGCCGACGCGCACCTACGAAAGGAACCAATATGGCCGAGCTCCAAGAACTCCGTCGCTACCGCCGCGACTTGCACAGGATCCCGGAGCTCGACTTCGATCTTCCGCAGACGATCGCCTATATCGAGGGCGTGTTGGCACCGCTCACCTGCGAGGTGACCCATCCGTGCCCCAGCTGCGTCTGCGCTTTCTTCGACGCTGGCGTTGGCGCCGCGCATGCCACGGCGATTCGCGCCGATATGGATGCGCTGCCCATTGCCGAGGCAACGGGGGCAGCGTTCGCTTCGACCCATCCCGGCAAGATGCATGCTTGCGGGCACGATGGACACATGGCCATGGCGCTTTCGGCGGCAACCTTTGTCGACCGTACGATCCGTGAGCAGCCGGGCGCCATTAAGCGCAATGTGCTCTTTGTGTTTCAGCCGGCCGAGGAGACGACTGGTGGTGCCAAGACGGTGTGCGAGAGCGGCGTGTTCGAGCGCTACGGGGTGGATCGCATCTTCGGCTTCCACGTGTGGCCCGATCTGCCCGCCGGCACGTTGGCGAGCTGCTCCGGTCCGTTGCTGGCGCGTTCGAGTGAGACACACATTCATATCCATGGCACGAGCATCCATATCGCTAAGACCTATGGCGTTCCGGTCGAGGAGTCGCACGATGCGGCGCTGGCGGCTGCCAAGTTCTTGGTTTCCGAGCGCGAGCTCATGGACGAGTTGGGTGTCGACGAGCCCTGCATTGGTAAGTTCGGCCTGCTGCAGGCCGGCACCGTCTGCAATGCGGTGGCGGGGGAGGCCCATGTTGCCGGCAGCCTACGTGTGTTTACGG
>USFK01000138.1 GCA_900553935.1 uncultured Collinsella sp. | reverse complement strand
GCCGCCTTGGCGCGGGCGAGCGCGAGGGCGCCTATGTTGCGCGACTGGTCGACGACCACGAGCGCGTCGGGGAAGCGGCCGAACAGCGAGTCCAGATCGCCCTCCCTGTTCGCGACGGGGGCGCTCAGCAGTATCTCGCCGTCCCGGGTCGCGACGCATGCCCAATGGGACAATTTCCCGACATCGAGCCCGATGACGGCTTCCGGCATTCTAGGTGGTGCCACGGTGTTATCCTCCAATCGGTAGGCCGATCGGAACCCCTCCCTGCGACACCCACATTACCTGGCCGTGGCGCTTGCGCCCGGCAGTTTCCTATCAGTCGTCCGGAGCGGCGAGCGCCCCCGGTGGCAACACCCCCCGGGCCCTCTACGGGGCAGGGGCAGACGGCCATCCGGAGGCGCCCGATCGGCGGCCCCTCGGGGCTTGCCCGTATCGTAGGCAATGCGCCGAATGCTCGCCATCGAAATTTATCGGTGGCCCACTTCAGACTGTAATGGGGTGTAGGTATGTGCTGGCATGGCACTGCGGCCGCAAACCTTAAGAGAGGCTTATGGCTCAACGGGAGAGCGCGGCCAAATAGGGTGAACAGCGTTTGCACAGTTCCATACCTAGCCCAAGGTAGGCCCGTGAATCTGACGGATTGTAGGCCCCCGAAAACTCATAAGGAAATCGTAAGAAATGTGGTATTCTCAAATCCAAATTTTAAGGATGGGCAAGCAACATCCAACACGAAAGCACGGGCTCCCCTTCCGGGCTTCTCGAGGGTCATCTGGGACGAATGGGGAAAGAAAGGGGTCCGTATGGATACCAAAGCATTAAAGAAGCAGATGGGCGCCGCCATCGCCATGGTGCTGGTAGCAGCCGTAGCCCTCGGCTCCGCCACCTTCGCATGGTTTGTGACGAACAACAAGGTCGAGGCCACTACGAGCACGATTTCCGCTCAGTCGAACGCTGCGTTTATGTATATCCGCAACATTAATAACGATGATAAAAACGCGACTTCTGACGTGGCCGACATTACGGACAATAAAGAGCTGTATCCCGCCACTTGGGCGAATCACTTTGATAATGCAAATAATCTGAGTGCTGATGCGGGTGTCTATCAGTTTGAGACTGCAACTGCGAAGGATCCCAAAAAATCCGATATCGATGAGAGCACTCGTCGTGCTGTTGGTGCGGCTGGTTCCGATGCAGTGAAGGACAAATACGCGGTTAAGAATACTTTTAAGGTTGGTACGAAGGGCACGAAGCTGACCAATCTTGTTGTTGATCCCACTGATGGCGGCATTTCGCTCGTTAGCGGGGATAATAGCAACACTCAGTTTGACAATGCACTTCGCATTCTTGTGAAGTGCGGCAACAATTGGGTTCTGTGCGATAAAAGCAAAGTAATTAAGAGCTCTTCGGGCGATACCAATCTGCTTGCGACCGAGGTTACTCCTGAGAATGAAGTTGAAGTTGAAGTCTACGTGTTCTATGACGGCGACGACCCCGCCATTTACACCAATAATCTGGGTAGCCTCAAGGATGCTTCCAAGAAGATCAAGGTCACTTTTACTGCTACTGCTGATAACAAATAGCGCTGCGATCGAGTGGGCGGGGGAGAGGTGTCCCCCGCCCTTCTCTTTTAGAGAGGAGGATTTCCGTTGAGCGTTAAGCAGATGAAAAAACAGCTTGCAATCGCAGCCTTGTCTGTCGTTATGGCAGCAGTTGCGCTTGGTTCTGCAACGTATGCCTGGTTCGTCTCGAATACAAAGGTAGATGGCACCACCAGCACCGTGAGCGCTCAGGCAAACGGAATGGTCCTCCAGATTGCACCCAATAGAGATGCCATTCATGACGGCAGCGATCATCAGACGACCGCTGCAAGTCATGGTCATGAAATCAGCCCGTCCTCCACGAACGACGCTACTTCCTGGTTTGTTCCTAAGTCATGGAACGGTACAGATGTAAGCGGTTATCAGAAGGCGACGATTGCCGATCAGCTTGAGGGCGGCTATCAACTCGAGGGAGACCCCAAGACTTATTACGCCTATACCATGGCGGAATATACGCTCTACACGATTAACCAGACCGGTGAGGCTGACGTCTATCTCGATAACAGCAGCTCGAACGGTCCCGTTGTTGTGACCGCGTCGGAAGGCGCTTCGGAGGATTGGTTCAACAAAATCAAAGGTAGCCTTCGCGTGGGCCTGCTAATCGACGATCAACTCAAGGTTGTTTACGCTCCAGTCCTTCCGACTGGTAAGGGAAACGATGTTTCTGCTACCGAAGGTTGGAGTTGCGTGAATTCCGACAGTCTCTCGGTGACCATGGCGCCGTCTTACGCCCATGTCTACGGTGGCAATATGATTGACCAGAACAACAAAAACTGGGGAGCAACTAGGAGTGGTGACTCCTACGTAAAGCCGACGGGCGATACTCAGATGCTCGCACACGTCGGTTACAATGGGACGAACTTCAAGGTTGTCATTTGGATGGAAGGCACCGACAGCGATTGCCAGAATATGTCCGGCCTCGATGTTGGTGAGGGAAGCCCGACTTTCGACGTAACGGTTAGCTTGGTCGGTATTGTGCCTGATTCCAAGTAGGGCTAAGCCATTAGCTAGATTTGCCTGATAGGGGCCGCTTCAATCGAAGCGGCCCCTATTTTGTGCAATGGCTTTGCGCAAAACGGTTGCACGCGAGCCCGCGTAGATCAGCGATAATGTGGGGAACTGTTCTTCCTGGAGGTTCCTTATGGACGGCATCGCTTCTAGTGTTCCACTGATTGCTCGGCCGAGTTTCGACCGCGCTTGCAGCTTTGTGCCGTCCGAATACGTCCAGGCCTGGGAGTGGTTCTTGCGCGAGGAGCAGCGTGGCGGCCTGTGGGATAAGCTCCCGCATCGCACCAATGCCGATAGCCCTCAATACCCCTTTCGCCTGACGATTGATTCTGAACTCTTTCCGGTGTCGCGCGACTCGGGCATCTTTTGGCCTGGTCGCGGGCGCGTTAAGCATCCGCGCGAGAAGACCTTTGCTCTTTCGGTGCACAATTCCAAGCGCGGCGCCTACCCCGACGTTCCGCCGCTCTATCTTGAGGACGGCACGTGGGTGCTCAAGTATTCGTCGCAAAGTGCTTCGGTCGAAAACTGGCGCGACCAGGACTACAACCAAAAGATGATCAACTGCATGGAGTGCGGCGTTCCTGTCGGCGTTTTCTTTGCAACGAGCGCTGGCTACAAGGTGCTTGGCCTAGCATTCGTTGAGCGTTACGAGCCGGAGAACAGCTGGTTTGTGCTGCACGGTCCCGTCCATAAGGGTGGACCCGACGCGCGTTTCTTCCCCGATATGAGCTACATGAAGGAGGCTCCGATCGCGGCGGAGTTTTCCGGCGCTTCCGCGCGCGACGATGATAAGGTCCGCTACGCGTTGCGTCGCGAGCGAATCGGCCAGCAGCGTTTCCGCAATCAGCTCTTTGAGGCCTATACCGGTCGATGCGCCGTCTCGGGCTGCAATGTCGACGAAGCGCTCGAAGCTGCGCATATCGAGAACTACTCGGGTCCCAAGTCGCAAGTTGTCAGCAACGGTATTCTGCTGCGCCGTGACTTGCACTCGCTGTTCGATGCTCATTTGATTTCGTTTGAGCTGGTGCGCGGCGACTATCAACTTTGCGGGTCGTACCTTCTGCAGCATACGGATTATGCGGCGTTTGCAGGTTCGGTGTTGCGCGAGCCAGACGAACATCGCTTGCGTCCCAACGCCCGTTTTCTCGAAGCCCATCGCGCCGAGTTCGATTTCTCGGAATCGCGACGTCGGGCGGAAGCCGTTGCCCCGTATTAGTCAGATGCGGCGCGGTGCAACCCAATCATGTCGATTGATCGGATCGCGCCGCGTCGCATCGGGAGCTGCACGATCCTGCCATCCTCTCCTCAACAGCTAAAACGTGAAAGGGGAGACCATGGGATGGCGAAGTGACATCGTGCGAGGCGTGTACGGAAACCTACCGCGAGCGTTAACGGACCGGAGTTTGTTTCCGCTCGTCGAGGCCACCTGCAGCCAAATCTGTCTGCCCTGCCCTCGCTGTGGCGCAGATCTCCCATGCCTAGACATCAGTTTCATCGACGCCCGCGACAAACACGCTGCCGACCCGCGGGCTCGAACGGGCCTGCGTCTCCCGGTCTATCCTCAGCAATGCCCAACCTGCGGATGCGCTATTGCCTATGACGATATGGAGCCATAGTTTCGATGATTGAGTTTCTGGCCAGCCAAACCCAATGGTCCGACATTTACTGCATTGCGCGGGCAACTTAACTACCTGCGCATACTCGATTTTCGAGGATTTTCACGCTCGATTTTCGAGGAAATCCGGACTCGATTTTCGAGCTTTGTCTTACAGGTAAATCCCCTCGAACAGGCTCTTGTGGAACTTGGTGTGGTGGTCGCGTGCCCAGGTGAAGAGCGCTTGGTCAAAGTTGTCGTGACTGTCGGGGATGCCAAAGACGCCGGCGACTTCCACGCGCACGAACTCCAGCGCGGGCAGCTTGTTGATGGCCGTGAGTGCAAACGGCGACGTGGGCTCCTCGAACAGATAATGGATGCCTTGAAGCGCGCCGCAGCCGGTGCAGGTGCTGGAGAGCGATACGGTCTTGGTGGTGCGCGACGTTACAGGCTTGTAGCCGCAGCGCTCGCGCAGGTAGTCGCGGATCTCGGCCGGCACGCAGCCCAGCGCGGGGACGATGG
>USFK01000137.1 GCA_900553935.1 uncultured Collinsella sp. | reverse complement strand
TGGCGGGTGCATCCGAAGCCGATGCGCCCGACACAGATATGGCAGAGGGATCGGGTTTCTCCCCCTCCGCTATGGCCCCGTCTTCCCGACGCGGGGCCGCTGTGTCGGGCGCAACGCCCTCGGCCCAGCTCGCAGCGTCCTCGGAGCTCGCTAAAAAGATAGCGACGGTCCCTGCCGCACCGTTCGCAGGCAGCGCCTCAAAGGCACTCTCGCGAGCCAATGCGGTCGAGCTCGATATCCTCATGAAGCGCCGTCCCGGTTCATTCAAGAAAGATCCGGCCGCCGTCAAAAAGCTCAAGGACTACCGCAAGCGCTCTCTGCGCAGGAAGCGCAAGGCGGCGCTCAGGCAGGCCTCCCTTGGGAAGAAGGCGAGCCGCGCCGTCGGCGGCAGCATCTCCCGAAAGATCTTCAAGGGGCGCAAGGGAAGGCAGAAGTTCCTCTCTATGAGGGCATGGAGGAACAGGGTCGCCCTGTTCACCTCCCTGCTTTCGCTCGGCTGCCTGCTGTTCATGGGCGTGGTCCTAGCCTCGTCGCTTGGCATCGTTCTGTTCGGCAACCAGGCCGCCGGCGCGAGCAGCACGGCGAGTCTGGGCGGCGAAGAGCTCAAGATATATCTGTACCTCAAGGACCACGGCTGCGACGACATCCACGCCGCGGCCATCATGGGCAACTACTGCCATGAGTCCGTGGGCACCGCGGACAAAAAGATATATCCGATGGCCGACCAGGCGAAGGGCTCCTATGCCTACTGGAAAGAAGGTATCAGCCCTTGCACCAATGACGAGATCATCGCGAGGGGCCCCGTCTACAACAAGGCAGTTGGTATCGGTCAGTGGGACGGGGGGCGTCGCCTTCGCCTTGCCCAGTTCGCCAAGGATACAGGCAGGAACTGGTACGAACTAGACGTTCAGCTCGAGTTCTGGTCGGACCATGACGAATGGGGCTCGTTTACCAGTGCCAACGGCAAGTACACCTACCAGACATTCATGGAGACCGACGATCTCGAGTCGGCGACGATGCACTATGCGATGGGATGGGAGCGGTGCGCGATGGTAGGAGGTAAGCCGCACGGCTGGGACTCAAGGTACCCTAACGCGGAGTATTTCTACAACGCCATCACATCGGGCTCCCTCAGCGGTTCCGGTCAGGAGCTGTCGGGCGCCACGGGCAGCCAGCTGGCTGTCGTGAGTGCATGCAATTCGATACCCTCGCCCGGCAAGGACCAGTGTGCCGCCTGGGTGACCTATGTATTCAAGGCCGCAGGCGTCGGCGATTTCGGCGGCAACGCCTGCGACATGGTCAAGGCCTGGTGCCACAGCAATAACCCAGCGGATCTCAAGGTCGGCATGATCGTGGGCGACACGAGCCACCCCGGCACCGGAACGCCCGGCCTTCTCTATGGACATGTCGGTATCTACGTCGGTGACGGAAAGGTCATGAGCAATGAAGGCCCAATCACGACTAAAACGCTTGACCAATTCATAGCCTTCTACGGAAAGGGTTCCGGCGTCTACTGGGGCTGGATGGGCGGAGTGGAGCTCAAATAGCTGTAAGAGGAAAGGAGCTTGTGGCATGTACGAAAAGGGAAAGAAGCTCGACTCGAAGGGGATTATTCTCGCCTGCGTCGGCATCATCGCGGTCTGCATCGCAATCAATATCGCATTCGCGGTATTCCCGCCCATGGGCAGGTCGGATGATGATTCGGCCGTAGAATCCTCTGCGGCAACCGATGGTGCGTCCGATGTCGCAGGCGACGGGCTGGACGATGGATCGGAGACCGGTGCTATAGATGGCCAGGGTGAGACGGCCCAGGTTGACCCCTCGGTCGTGGCCGTGCCCGACAACCTGCCGGAGGAAGCGACCCAAGCAGGTTTCCAGGACGCCGTCGCCGCATACCTCACATCCCTGACCTCAGAATACGGCGTTCCCGAGAAGACGCTTATCGAGTCGAGCGACGTGAATGCGGGAATGGGCCCAGATGGCTCCGATATCCCCTACTGGGTCATCCGCGCCTACTTCCCTAACGAGACGGAGATTCCCGTGACCGTCGATTTCACCAAGGGCGAGGGCTTCAACGTCGGGACGTACTGATTCAGATGAAGAATGCGCCCGGACCCTACACAACAGAACCGTCCCTGCTGCTCTTTCGCCGGCGCCTGGCCGCCCTCATGAGGGTGACAGGCATCGGCCAGGATGAGCTTGCGGCAGCGATCGGCCAATCGCCGCGCTCGATCGCCCTTTGGTTGACGGGCGTCAGGCTGCCCTCGGCGGTCTCGCTCAAGGCCCTCTCGAGGACGTTCGGCGTGCCTACAGACTGGCTGTTGGGCGCGGACGCGGTCGAGATAGCCTCGGGGCTCACGAGGCTCGCGGAGATCGCCTCGGCGCCGAAGACCGCGGCTGCGGACGCAGGTAAGGCATCGGACTAAAGGCTCGGGCGACCTTTCTATCGTTGGGCGCGAGGTCAACGTAAATACCGATTGAGAATGGACAGGATATGGCAAGACTACCGTTACAGGGCTCAAAGATGAATAAGATTAAATTCGGTACGACCGTTGAGGTGGCTACGCCGGATAGAATCAAGGAGCTGCGCAGCAAGAACCCCGAATCAATCCGAAGCACCGGTGAGGCGATCGATTATCTGAGTGCTATGTTTACCGGTCTTACGCCTCGAGTTGCCGAGGCCATGGATAAAGCCTGCCAAAAAGAGCTTCAGCTTACCGCGCAGGAATTGATACACCTCTCATCTGATGGATCAGAGGAATTGTCCGTAGCGGAACTTGAGCGTGACCATGATCAGCTCCTGCGCCTTCACGAACACTTTTCCCTTTACTACATGGACGTGGCGGAGAACAAGCCTCGCGACATGCGGCGGATTGAGCTTGCCGACAATGATTTCGCTGTCGTCCCATCGTCCTGGATATTGATTTGCGACTGCGAAAGCTCAGAATCTTTTAGCCAGGTTTCAGTTGTCGAAATCTGCGGAGGCGCAAAACAAGGTGCGCCTCACTTCGCTTTCCTCCATAACGACGAGTATAACGAGGAGGATGTCCTCGACCTTGCGGTTCAGAAATGGCCTCCCCTATTTGACCTCGCCCATGACCCATGTGTCGGAAGGTGGAATAGCAAATCAGCTCAATCATGTGTCTATAACGGTGTACCTGTCATATGCTTCTACGAGCTCCAAGATGCGTCCTTCTATGAGGGACAGGGACTAGATGCCCCTTTCGGAGCAGCGGTGCATCGTTGTCAGCAGTGATTGGGTGTACCTCAGCGGCCTCGTCATGATGAACACTTGTTCCCGCACCGGATGGCATGGGTGCACTCCCCCATCATCGATGGGAGTTGACTGAGACGGGGAGGAAATAATGCAGCAGAGGCTAATCGAAGCGCCTGTCGAGATACTCGCGGCTGTGATGGGTCATCCGCGAGGCTGGGACACGATTCTCGACTCCATGGCCGAGCATCCCGAATTGGGCCCGAGGAGTATTCTCGCCCTCGCGGCATTCAAGCTCGACCATCCCGAGGCCGATACCTCCGCTGTCATCAGCAGGCAGCGCGCCGATAGTTTGGGTGGCAAAATCAAAGAGCATCCGGTAGGGTTCGAGATCCTCGTTCCCTTTGCAAAACGAGACGGTGAAGAGCTGACTCTAGACTGCGAGCTCGTGCCGGAGACCGTCTACCCCGCCTCAGCCTACACGGGCCTCACCTCGTGTCCCGGTGCCGCTCCAATCAGGGTGGTCGAGGGGGATACGGTCGCACTCGACGCGGTCACAAAGGCCGCCGAAGACATCGACCTTGAGGGCATGGACCCGATGGCCTCCCATGTGACGCTTCGCCGCTACGGGATCGATGACGGCTTGGAGATTCGCGTGCCGATGGAGGATACCGAACTGCTCCTCGTCCGCATCGAGCGCGTCTGCGCCCAGGTGAGGGGCGCCACGAACAGAATCGACCGCGCCCTCAGGCGGGCGGGGTTCGAACACAAGCCGAGAACCCGAGCTTCGCAGAACAGCCCGGTCGAGCGCGGTCAATCGGCAGCCATGACGACAAAGCGCCTGAAGAGCATGCTCGCATCCTTCGATGCCGGCGCGCGCGGAGCCTCCAATAACACCCGAAAGGGGGCGTAGCGCCATGGCCAGGAGAACGTCGAGGCGCTTTGTCGCGGTCGAGGGACAAATCTCACTCTTCGCGATGGACGACCCCTCAATTTACGAGGCGCCAGCCGAAAGCCAAATAGATGACGTGGATGCACAGCAAAGGTTGGCACTTGACTTTGGCGCGCAACAGGAATCTTATGTAAGCCAAGCGGGAGGCGACAAGGCCGCCCGCAAGGATGATTCCGAGGAGGAAGCGCATGTCGGTGCTGAAGAACCCGTACAGGGGCGTGAGGGGACTCCGGTATTCCTTCATGGAGCAGAGCGCTCCGGAGGAGCTGGCCAGGATGGACGCGGCCGGCGAGACGGAGGAGTATCTCAAGGCAGTGGAGCGCAACTACCTGACGAGGCTAGCGGAGCTGCAGGACAGCTGCATGCAGAGCTGCGGGGCGACACCGGAGTTCGCGCAGCTCACGATGGCCGAGTGCCGGTACGACGACTACATTCGCAGGGCCAACAGCGCCCAGAAGATGGCCGAGGAGATCGCCCTCAACGAGACGGTGCTCACGCTCTAGTCAACCGCCACAACACCGAATACCTAAACCCTGACGTCCAGGCCGGCTTTGAAGTTAGAACCGAAGAACGCTAAGAATGCATTACTCTTTTCTAACTTA
>USFK01000136.1 GCA_900553935.1 uncultured Collinsella sp. | reverse complement strand
GGTGCGGGAATGGCCTATTTGCTCAATGTGTTCGGCTGAGATCGGAAATCAACCCGCGTGTCGGCGCGGAGCTGATTCAGTTGAGATTGCCTGAACATTCCGCCCCTCTTTACGCCCTCGGGTATACTCAAAAGCTACTGATTCGATTTGATACCCAGCAACAGCAGAGGGGATAGTATATGTGCGGTTTTGTCGGTTTTGTCGGTGGGACGGATAACCAATCCGAGGTGCTCACCAAGATGATGGACCGCATCGTCCATCGTGGTCCCGACATGGGCGGCCAGTTTATCGACGGCCGCGTTGCCCTCGGCTTCCGCCGCTTGTCGATCCTCGACCTGACCGAGGCCGGCGCTCAGCCCATGGCCAATGAGGACGGTAGCGTCGTCATTGTCTTCAACGGCGAGATCTACAACTTCCAAGAACTCCGTTCCGAGCTCGAGGCCAAGGGCTATAAGTTCCACTGTGGAGCCGACACCGAGAGCCTCCTGCACGGCTACGAGGAGTGGGGCGAGGCCGTACTCGATCGCCTGCGCGGCATGTACGCCTTCGTCATCTGGGACAAGAAGAAGAACAAGCTTTTTGGCGCCCGCGACATCTTTGGCATCAAGCCGCTCTACTACTATCCCATGGCCGATGCGGGCGACGGCGCGCCGGGCGTGCTCTTTGGCTCCGAAATCAAGAGCTTCCTGGACTACCCGCACTTCCACAAGGCGGTCAACAAAAAGGCCCTGCGTCCGTACATGACGCTGCAGTATTCGGCAACCGAGGAGACCTTCTTCGAGGGTGTCTACAAGCTGCCGCCGGCGCATTACTTTACCGTAGACATCCCGACCGGCAAGATGAACATCGAGCGCTACTGGGATTGCGATTACTCTGCCGTCGAGAAGCCGTTCGAGGAGTACGTCGACGAGCTGGATGAGGTCGTGCACGAGAGCGTCGAGGCCCATCGCATCGCCGACGTTAAGGTCGCGTCGTTCCTCTCCGGCGGCGTCGACTCCAGCTACATCGCCGCTTGCCTCATGCCCGACAAGACCTTCTCGGTGGGCTTTGACTACAAGAACTTCAACGAGACCAACTACGCCAAGGAACTTTCTGACAAGCTCGGCGTCGAGAATGTCCGCAAGATGATAACCGCCGACGAGTTCTTCGGTGCGCTCGAGGACATCCAGTATCACATGGACGAGCCGCAGTCCAACCTGTCTTCCGTGCCGCTGTGGTTCTTGGCCGAGATGGCCCGCAAGGACGTCACCGTCGTGCTTTCGGGCGAAGGCGCCGACGAGCTCTTTGGCGGCTACGCCTACTACGAGGACACGGTCCCGGTCCGCAAATACAAAAAGATGGTGCCGCTGCCCATTCGTCGCGCGCTCGGTAACCTGGCGCTGCATATGCCGTACTTCAAGGGACATAACTTCCTGGTCAAGGGTGCCGAGATCCCCGAGAAGTCGTTCCTGGGACAGGCTCTGGTATGGCCGGAGCGCGAGGTCGACGGCGTGCTCAAGCCCGAGTACAACACCGGCGATGGCGCCTTCGAGCTTGCCGCTCCCATCTATGCGCGCGTGAAAGGTCAGCCCGAGCTGGTCAAGAAGCAGTACCTGGACATGAACATGTGGCTCCCAGGCGACATTCTGCTCAAGGCCGACAAGATGTGCATGGCGCACTCGCTGGAGCTGCGCGTGCCCTTCCTGGACCGCAAAGTCATGGAGTTCGCCGAGCACATTCCCGATCGCTACCGCATCAACGAGAACGGCAACAAACAGGTACTCCGCCACGCTGCCAACAAGTCGCTGCCCGATGAGTGGGCCACCCGTCCCAAGGTGGGCTTCCCGGTGCCGATTGTCTACTGGCTGCGCGAGCAAAAGTGGTACGACTATGTCAAGGAGTACTTCACCGCGCCGTGGGCAAGCGAGTTCTTCGATACCGACGAGCTCATGCACCTGCTCGATCTGCACTTTGCGGGCAAGGGCGATTTCCAGCGCAAGATCTATACGCCGCTCGTGTTCCTGGTGTGGTACAAGCGCTTCTTTATCGACGAGGACCAGCCCGCTGTTCAGGCTGCCTAGCCTCGGCTTACGAACGCCTGCGCGTAACGGCTCCTCCGGGAGCCGTTTTTGCGTGGTGCGTTTCAGTTACTATAAAAACCGTCCCTGCCAAATGGCTGAGAAAGGTGAAAGATGCACCATTCGGATTCCGCGACCGTGACCACGGTCGATACGCTTGCCAAGCTTCTCGATGTGTGCGGCGAGCTGCGCGCGTCAGAGCAGGTTGACGAGCGTGCCGTGACCGGCTGCTCGTTTGATTCGCGTACGGTCTCGGCGGGTGACGTGTTCTTTTGCAAAGGCACTGCCTTTAAGCCCGCGTTTTTGAGCATGGCGCTCGATGCGGGCGCCGTCGCATTTGTGTGCGAGGAGTCGCTGGTCGAGTCTCTGGAGCCGCTGGCGCAGGAGAGCGGTGCTGCGATGCTGGTTGTTGATAGCGTTCGCACGGCCATGGCCCTGTTGCCGCCGGAGGTCTACGACCGTCCCGACCACGACGTCAAGATCGTGGGTATCACCGGTACCAAGGGAAAGACCACGACCGCTTTTATGCTCCAGTCCATCATCAAAGCGGCGGGCGAGTCCTGCGGCATGATCGGCTCAGTGAACACCGACGATGGTATCGAGTGCTACGAGAGCACCAATACTACGCCCGAGGCCCCAGAGGTCTGGCGCCATATCGCCAACTGCCGCACGTCAGGTCGCCAGTCCATGGTCATGGAGGTCTCGAGCCAGGCGCTCAAGTACCAACGCGTCGAGAATCTGCCGTTTGACGTGGCGTGCTTCCTCAACATCGGCCGTGACCACATCTCACCGATCGAACACCCCACGTTTGAGGATTATTTTGAGAGCAAACTCAGGATCTTTGACCAGGCAAAGACCGCCGTGGTGAATCTGGGCACCGAAGAGGTTGACCGTGTGTTGGAGGCAGCGTCGACGGCCGAGCGCTTGGTGACCGTTGGCGTCGAGCATCCCGAGGCAAGCCTGTGGGCGAGCGATGTGCGCATGGTCGGCTTTAACATCGAGTTTAACCTGCATGGCCTGTGTGCCGACGAGTCCGAGGCGGGGGAGAAGGTCCTGCTGGGCATCGCGGGCGACTTTAACGTGGAAAACGCGCTGGTCGCTATCGCCGCTGCGCGCGAGATCGGCATCGGTATCGAGGCTATCAAGAAGGGCCTCTCCAAACTGCGTGTGCCGGGCCGTATGGAGGTCGTGGAGTCGAAGGACGGCCGCGTGATCTGCGTCGTTGACTATGCGCACAACCAGCTTTCGTTCCGTTCGCTTTTCTCGTCGGTCAAGCGCGCGTTTCCCGCTAGTCCAGTCATTGCAGTGTTTGGCGCTGCCGGCGGCAAGGCGCAGGAGCGCCGCGAGCAGCTTCCGCGCGAGGCCGCACCATATTCCGACCTGATGATCTTTGCCAACGAGGACCCGGCTCACGAGGACCCGATGAAGGTCTGTCGCGAGCTTGCCGAGCATGTTCCCGACGATACGCCGAACAAGATCATCCTCGACCGCGAAGCCGCTGTGCATGCGGCGTTCAAGGCGGCGCGCGAGGAGTACGTCAACCCCGATGCTCCCACCATTGTCTTGCTGCTGGCAAAGGGTGACGAGGAGCTCATGCACGTGGGCGACGAGTTCGTGCCCATCGAGAGCGACCTTTCGCTGGCCAATCGCCTGATCGATGTTACCCAGTTTGACTAATGAACCATGATGGCGGCGGCGCCCTGAGTGCGCTGTCGCCATAAGCGTGTTCCCTCAATCAAAACATGCCGTCCAAGTCCAAACCCTTCTACGTAAACGGAGTAACCATGTCCCACAACACCTTGCCGACCGTTGCCGAGCTTTCGGGCGAGATGCGCGAGCGCTTGGCCAAGGTCAAGTACGTCTTTACCGACCTGGATGCCACGATGCTCGCGCCCGGCTCGTGCGTGCTGCGCGACAACGACGACAACCCCTCGACCAAACTCGTCGAGGCCGTCGTGGCGCTCGCTCGCGCTGGCATTCAGGTGGTTCCCACCTCGGGCCGCAACCGTACCATGATCCACGAGGACGCGCGCGTGCTCGGCCTCAACTCCTACATTGGTGAGATGGGCGGCCTGGTCATGTACGACCTCAAAGCCAACGATTGGGAGTATCTGACTGGCGACATGCCTTACGACCCCGCCTGCGGCCTTACTCCGCACCAGGTGATCGAGCAGACCGGCGTGTGCGAGAAGATTCTTGCCCGCTGGCCGCACAAGATCGAGTATCACAACGACATGTCGACCGGCTACAAGTACCGCGAGGTCACCGTCGGCATGCGCGGCGATGTGCCCGACAATGAGGTCCAGGCCATCCTGGACGAGGCCGGCTGCGGCCTGGTGTGGGCCTGTAACGGTCACCTGACGCATCTGTCCAAGCCGACGACGCTCGAGCTCGATCGCGTCGAGGACGGTCGCGCGTTTAACATCAATCCCGCCGGCCTCAACAAGGGCGTTGCCATCGCGCGCTTCTGCGAGCACCTGGGGATCGAGCGCGAGGAGACGCTCGCGCTCGGCGATTCCGAGTCCGACTTCTACATGGCCGATCACGTGGGCACGTTCTGCCTGGTCGAGAATGGCCTGACGAGCGCCGGTGCGCCCGAGTTCCTGGCTGCTTGCGAGAACGCTTTCGTTACGCGCGGCAAAATTGTCGACGGTTGGGCGGCGACGGCAGAGCTGCTGGTCGCGGCGCGTTCGTAGCGCGGCGTCGCCGCACTTGGACAT
>USFK01000135.1 GCA_900553935.1 uncultured Collinsella sp. | reverse complement strand
AGGTCAAGAATCACCTGACCTGGGCACGTCGCTTTTCGATGGCAGAGCTCGTCGCAGCGCTCGAGGGTGCCGTTGATGTGGAGCTCGCGCTCAAGGGTTCGGCCGATTCTCAGACGGCGCTTTTGCTCTGGATTACGAACATCTTGAGAAAATCGTGATGATACCTGCCTATTTGACAAATTCGTTCTATCCCTTTGAGAGGGAGCGTGCTATAGTAGGCGCTTGCATGACCTCACCGTGTCTCAGAGGTGTCATACATTTTTTGCAAGGAACTCGAAAGGAACTCCAGAAGTGGCAAACATCAAGTCTCAGAAGAAGCGTATCCGCACCAATGAGGCAGCTCGCATGCGTAACAAGGCTGTCAAGTCCGAGCTCAAGACGCTGACCAAGCACGTCCAGTCCGCCGTCGCCGAGGGCGACGCCGAGAAGGCCCAGGCTGCCCTCAAGACCGTCACCAAGCGTCTCGACATGGCTGCCGCCAAGCATGTTATCCACAAGAACCAGGCTTCCAACCGCAAGTCCGGTCTTGCCAAGCTCGTGAACAGCATCAACGCCTAAGTTGTAAATTTCACACCACACAGATTACGCGCATAAATGGAGCCTGTTTTATGGAACAGGCTCCATTTTTTGTACCGCTCGGGTAAGATAGTCCGCATGAATACTTCAATTGACATTTCCCACATCCGCAACTTCTCGATCGTTGCGCATATCGACCATGGCAAGTCCACGATCAGCGACCGCATCCTCGAGCTCACCCATACCGTCGACGAACGCGACATGGAGTCGCAGCTGCTCGACACCATGGATATCGAGCGCGAGCGCGGCATTACGATCAAGTCCAATGCCGTCCGCGTTTCCTATGACGCCGACGATGGTGAGACGTATCAGTTCAATCTGATCGATACGCCGGGCCACGTGGACTTTACCTACGAGGTCTCGCGCTCGCTGGCAGCCTGTGAGGGCGCGGTGCTCGTTGTCGACGCCACGCAGGGCGTCGAGGCGCAGACCGTTTCCAACGCGACGCTCGCCATGAACGCCAATCTGGACATTGTGCCGGCCATCAACAAGATCGACCTGCCCTCGGCCCATCCCGATGAGGTTAAGACCGAGATCGAGGATGACCTGGCGATCCCTGCCGATGATGCTGTGTGCGTCTCGGGCAAGACCGGCGAGGGCATTCACGATCTGCTGGAGTCCATTGTCTTTTTGATTTCGCCGCCTAAGGGCGATGCAAACGCTCCGCTCAAAGCGCTCATTTTGGATTCGTACTTTGACGAGTATCGCGGTGTGGTGGCTACGGTGCGCGTCTTCGATGGTTCCATCAAAAAGGGCGATACCCTGCTTATGATGCAAGCCAAGGGCGACTTTTTGGTCGACGGCGTGGGCGTCAAGCGTCCTGCCGAGACCCCGGTCGACGCGCTGACGGTCGGCGAGGTCGGATATGTGGTCACGGGCTTGAAGGATCCCGAGGCCGTTCGCGTGGGCGATACCCTTACGTGGGCGTCGAACCCCTGCCCCGAGCCGCTTCCCGGTTATCGCGAGGCCAAGCCCATGGTCTATACGGGCCTGTTCCCGATCGACAACAAGGACTACGAGAACCTGCGTGACGCGCTCGATAAACTGCACGTCAACGACCCGTCGTTGGTGTGGGAGCCCGAGACCTCGGTGGCGCTCGGCTTTGGCTTCCGCGTGGGCTTCCTGGGCCTGCTGCACATGGAAGTCGTCAAGGAACGCCTGGAGCGCGAGTTCAACCTGGACCTCATTGCCACGAGTCCCTCGGTTGACTATCACGTCTACAAGACCGACGGCGAAATGATCGATGTCCGCAGTCCGCAGGACCTTCCCGAGGCCACACGCATCGATCGTATCGAGGAACCCTACCTCAAGGCAAAGATCATCTGCCCGCCTGAGTACACGGGTGCCGTCATGCAGCTCGCCATCGAGCACCGCGGCGTCACAACCGACATGATCCACCTGACGAGCAAATCGGTCGAGATGCGCTTCGATATGCCGCTCGCCGAGCTCATCTTGGACTTCTTCGATCAGCTCAAGAGCCGCACCAAGGGCTATGCCTCGCTCGACTACGAGTTCAACGAGTACCGTCCCTCCGAGCTCGTGAAGCTCGATATTTTGCTTTCGGGCGACGAGGTGGACGCGCTTTCGTTTATCGTCCATAAGGACAAGGCATATGGCCTGGCCCGTGGCCTGTGCGACAAGCTCAAGGAGATCATCCCGCGTCAGCTGTTCGAGGTGCCCATCCAGGGTGCTATCGGCAACAAGATCATCGCCCGTTCCACCGTCAAGGCGCGTCGCAAGGACGTTCTTGCTAAGTGCTACGGCGGCGATATCTCGCGTAAGCGCAAGCTGCTCGAGAAGCAGAAAGAGGGCAAGAAGCGTATGAAGGCCATCGGATCGGTCGAGGTCCCGCAGGAGGCGTTTATGGCGATCCTCAAGGTGGACGAGTAGGTCCATGGCGCTTTCTGAATACAGCAAGCGGCTGCTGGGTGCCTATGCCGAGCAGCCGTTCCTTATGGCTCCCATGGCGGGCGTGACCGACCCCGCCTATCGCATCATGTGTCGCCGCCGCGGTGCCAACCTTGCCTACAGCGAGATGGTGAGCGTGGCGGGTCTTGCCTATGCCAGCAACAAGACCTGGCGCCTGGTGCTACCGGCCGACGAGGAGCAGCAGATTTGCGTGCAGCTCTTTGGCTCCAAGCCCGAGCAGTTTGCGAGCGCCGTCGTCGCCGTCGAGGAGCGCGTTGGCGATCGCCTGTCGCTCATCGATATCAATATGGCATGCCCCGCCCGCAAGGTTGTCACCAAGGGCGAGGGTTCGGCGCTCATGCGCACGCCCGACCTGGCGGAGAAGATCGTCGAGGCCACGGTGGGCGCGGCGCACGTGCCCGTGACCGTCAAGATTCGCAAGGGCTTTTATGCCGAGGACCGTAATGCCGCGACATTTGCCCAGATGCTTGAGAGTGCAGGGGCTGCCGCAGTCGCCGTGCATGGTCGTTGCGCCACGCAGCTCTACACGGGCCAGGCCGATTGGTCGGTCGTCGATGAGGTTGCCGACGCTGTCGAGATTCCCGTGATTGGTTCGGGCGATGTGTTCTCGGCCGAGGACGCTGCTGAGCATCTGCACGGCTCGGGTGCCAGCGCGGTGTTTATCGCGCGCGGCATCTACGGCAATCCGTGGGTGTTCGGCGATGCCCGAGCCCTTGCACTCGATGGCACGCCGGTTCCTTCTCGCTCCTCGGTCGAGCGCCTGGAGGCTCTGCGCGAGCACCTGACGTTGACGCACGAGCTTCTGCCGCTCATGTCGCGTGCTCGCACGTACGCAAGCTGGTACTTAAAGGGCATGCCCCATGCCGCCGCCTGGCGCGCTCAGGTGGTGCGTTGCTCTACGTACGAGGAGTTTATGGCGCTGGTCGATGATATCGAGCGCGACGTGGTGGCCTGCGAGGCCGCGCTTGCCGCCGGCGAGTCGGTGCCTGCTCATCCGCTGGAGGCCTAACGGTGGCCGTTACCGCGCTGTACGTGCACGTGCCGTTTTGCGCTCAAAAGTGCCGGTACTGCGACTTTGACTCGCGCAGCTTTGCTGCGTGTGATTTGGATGCCGCGCTTGATTCCTATTTTGAGCAGTTGTATGCGCGCCTCGATTCCTTTGGCGACGCCGGGGCGCTTGCGCAGGTCCGCACGGTCTATACTGGCGGCGGCACGCCCTCACTGGCAGGGGAGCGCTTGGTGGAACTTGCCCGGCGTATCTCCATGTGGTGCAAACCCGTTGAATTAACTTGCGAAGCCAATCCTGAGTCCCTGACCGCTGAGCTCGCCATCGCGCTTGCCGAGGCGGGTGTCACGCGCATCTCTCTGGGCGTGCAAACCCTCGACAATACCGAGCTGGCTGCTATTGGCCGCATTCACGATGCCAATCGGGCACTTGCGGCTATCGCGACGGTGAAGGACGCTGGCCTCGATGCGTCGTGCGACCTGATGTGCGGCCTTCCCGGGCAGACGGCCGCAAGCTGGCGGAGCACGCTCGATGGCGTGCTGGCGGCGGCGCCGCATCATGTATCGGTGTACCCGCTCACGCTCGAGGAGGGCACACCACTCTATCGCATGGCATGCCGTGACGAGTCGCTTGAGCCCGATGAGGATTTCCAGGCCGCATGCATGGACGTTGCGCGCCAGCGGCTGAGTTCGGCCGGCTACCATCCGTATGAGGTGGCGAGCTACGCGCTCGATGGGCATGAATGTGCCCATAATATCGCCTACTGGACTGGTCGGGGCTACCTGGGCCTGGGTCGTTCTGCCGCCGGCATGCTCGATGCTGGGGACTTCGCTCGCTTGGCCGGGCTGTTTTGCGGCGCACTTGCTCGAGGCGACGCGTATCGCGTGCGTCTGGTACAGCGCGACGATGCTGCGACGACGTTTGATGCCGAGTGTCTGTCGCAGCGCGAGGCAGCAGCCGAGGATTTGATGCTCGCCTGTCGCATGACGCGCGGCGTTGGGTCTGACCTGTTGGTTCGCTCGGCAAACATTATCCCCGAGGACGAGCTGGCGGCGGCTTGCGACCGCGCGCTCGAGTTGGGCCTTGCCTCCTGGGTGTCCGATGATGCTAAAGGGCATGCGGGGCGCGTTACATCGAAAGATGTTATCGAAGGTCGCACTCGCGCCCGTCTGGCTCCCACCCACTTGGGCTGGCTCGATGGAAATGTTCTGTTCGAGCTGTTTTGGGATCTAGCTTAAAAAGCGGCGATGCAAAGTACCCTGATCCCTCGACGGCTTTCCACTCGCCC
>USFK01000134.1 GCA_900553935.1 uncultured Collinsella sp. | reverse complement strand
TGTGGTCGTGGTTTCGGCCGCGCTGCTGGCATCGGGCGCTCGCGTGACGGCGACTTTGGGATCGCTCGTGTGGTCTGGGTCGCTACCGGGTATTATTGCCGCACTGGCGTTGGCGCTGCCAGGCATAGCCGGCGTTGCCGCGGGGGCACTTGCGCGCGATCGGCGCTCGGGGTTCCTGCAGGGTGTGCTTGCGCTTTCTGCCTGCGAGGTTCCCGTGCTGGCTGTGTCTGCATGTAGCGTATTTTCCCAACGCGCCGTGATGGGCGGCCTTGTTGCCGCTCTGATTGCAACCTATACGCTTACGTGGTTTTTGCTTGCGATGGGTTTTGCCTTTGAACTTCCCGTTTCGGCACCGCGACGCACAAAAGCCCAGATGGCGACTCCGCTTGCCGGCGGAGCCGCAGCTGCTCGCACTTTTGGCGGACCTGTTGAAGTATCGTCCGATTCTATTTCTACGACCAAGGAGGCCTAGGTCATGGCATCTCAAGTTGAGCTCACCCCATGCGGCGCCATGTTTGACATCTTTAAGCGCGCGGCGCATCTGAGCCATATCGAGCTGTGTGGCTTGGTGCTTTCGTCCCGTCCGCTCGCCGACGGCCGCAGCCCGCAGAGCCGCGCCGCCGATCGCTCTTGGGTTTCCCGCTTTATCGTTCGCGCGCCGGTCGGCACGCTTCAGCAGCGCTACTTTGCCGAATACGGTACCTCGGCTGCGCGTATTATGTCGCAACTGGCCCTGCGCCAGCGCAATCCCATGGACTCCACGGCTGTAATCAATATGGTGTGCGGTCCCGCAGGTGAACCGATGGTACGCGCGCTCGAAGAGTGCCACCAGGACACGAATCTCTATCGCAACGCGCTTGATCGCCTGTCCCAGGCGGCGGAACTCATGCCCGCCGAGCGCGCCGAGGCCGTGCTGGTGCTGTTTGTCGCCGTCGGTTGTTCGGCGGATGTGCGGTCCTCGGTGAACTATGCCATCGACTACGCGCACGCGACCTGTGGCGGAGGCACATCCACGCCGCGTTCGCTTGGCATGTCGATGACCGCGGGCGAACGCGAACCCGCCCCGGCGCACCCTTTGGGCTTGCTGCGCATACAAAACAGTTTTGTCGTGAGTGCCCCGCGCTGGATTCAGCCGAGTGAGCAGGGTGTTGAGATTGGCGCGCTGGCCACTGGTGAGGGCGATATTACCGACGTCGGCGACGATGTCTCGGCCCGCCATGCCCATATCTGGTGCGATGCTCAAAATATCTGGCACGTCGAGGACTTGTCGTCCACCAACGGAACCGTGGTGGTAAACGGGGCCACGCGCGTCTGCATTCAGGTCGAGCCCGGCCGTTCCGCCCAACTCAATCCCGGCGACGAGCTCAAGCTCGGCGAATCCACTACCTACGCCATCCTCTTCGGTGCCCTCTAGCCAGTCCCGCCAAATGGCCCCTCCGTCCCCAAGGGATCATTTTGCTCCCGGCAGTCACCCGAGGTAAACCTTTACCGCCCGCCTATATTTGCCGAAATTACACTTGACGGCGGGGTACAATAAACCCGCATGCGGATTTCCGTTGCGGGCGCTTCCCATCGCCGGGGCGTGCCCGGGAGCATCCGGCATGCGGCCTTTGCGGCGCTCGGTCATGTGCAAGACGGGCGGTCGGGTCTGTGGGGCGCATCAGTTGCCCCTCGCCTCGGCATGTCTTCTCTCCACGCCACGTACCTGCTGCTGAGCCTGCCTGCCAGATGATTGGAAGCAACAGCGTAAATCCCATCACGCCAATATCCCGGCAATCGCCGGGGCCTGTATACCTATATGAGAGGAGAGGGGTATATGGCGCGTAAGTTTAAGTCTATGGACGGCAACGAGGCGGCCGCATATGTTTCGTATGCGTACACCGAGGTAGCGGGAATCTATCCCATTACGCCGTCCAGCCCGATGGCCGACCATGTCGACCAGTGGGCGGCCCAGGGTCGCAAGAACATCTTCGGCACCCCGGTCAAGGTCGTCGAGATGGAGTCCGAGGCAGGTGCGGCCGGTACCGTTCACGGTTCGCTGGGCGCCGGTGCTCTGACCACCACCTACACGGCTTCTCAGGGTCTGCTCCTGATGATCCCGAACATGTACAAGATCGCGGGCGAGCAGCTCCCGGGCGTCTTCCACGTCTCCGCGCGTTGCGTCGCCTCCCACGCCCTGAACATTTTTGGCGATCACTCCGACGTCATGGCCTGTCGTCAGACCGGCTTCGCCATGCTCGCCGAGGGCAACGTCCAGGAGGTCATGGACCTTTCGCCGGTGGCTCACCTTGCCGCCATCGAGGGAAAGGCCCCGTTCCTTAACTTCTTCGACGGCTTCCGCACCAGCCACGAGATCCAGAAGGTCGCCATGTGGGACTACAAGGATCTGGCCGAGATGTGCGACATGGACGCCGTCCAGGCTTTCCGCGACCATGCGCTCAACCCTGAGCACCCGCACACCCGCGGCAGCCACGAGAACGGCGATATCTTCTTCCAGAACCGTGAGGCCTGCAACAAGGTCTACGACGAGCTTCCCGCCGTCGTCGAGGGCTACATGAAGAAGATCAACGAGAAGCTCGGCACCGATTACGGCCTGTTCAACTACTACGGCGCTCCCGATGCCGATCGCGTCGTCGTGTGCATGGGCTCCTTCTGCGACGTGCTCGAGGAAGTCATCGACTACCTCAACGCTCACGGTGAGAAGGTCGGCCTGGTCAAGGTTCGTCTGTTCCGTCCGTTCTCCATCAAGCACTTCGTCGACGTTCTCCCCGAGACCGTCCAGAAGATCGCCGTCATGGACCGTACCAAGGAGCCGGGTTCCATCGGCGAGCCGCTCTACCAGGACGTCGTCTCCGCTCTCTACGAGGCCGGCAAGACGGGCATCAAGGTCGTCGGCGGCCGTTATGGCCTGGGCAGCAAGGACACGCCTCCCGCGTCCGCGTTCGCTGTCTTCGAGGAGCTCAAGAAGGACGAGCCCAAGCGCGAGTTCACCATTGGCATTGTCGATGACGTGACCAACCTGAGCCTGCCCGAGGCCGAGGATGCGCCCAATACCGCAGCCCCCGGCACCATCGAGTGCAAGTTCTGGGGTCTGGGCGGCGACGGTACCGTCGGCGCCAACAAGAACTCGATCAAGATCATCGGCGACCACACCGACAAGTACGTCCAGGCCTACTTCCAGTACGACTCCAAGAAGACCGGCGGCGTCACCGTCTCGCACCTGCGCTTTGGTGATTCCCCGATCCGTTCGCCGTACTACGTGACCAAGGCCGACTTTGTCGCTTGCCACAACCCCAGCTACATCGTTAAGGGCTTCAAGATGGTCCGCGACGTCAAGCCGGGCGGTACCTTCCTGGTCAACTGCCAGTGGAGCGACGAGGAGTTCGCCGAGCACATGCCCGCTGTGGCCAAGCGCTACATCGCGAACAACAACGTCAACGTCTACCTGATTGACGCTATCGACCTGGCCGCCAAGGTCGGCATGGGCAAGCGCACCAACACGGTGCTCCAGTCCGCCTTCTTCGCGCTGGCCAAGGTCCTGCCCGCCGAGGACGCCCTGCAGTATATGAAGGACGCGGCTACCAAGTCCTACATGAAGAAGGGCCAGGCTATCGTCGACGCCAACCACAAGGCCATCGATGCCGGCGCTACTGCTTTCCGTAAGTTCGAGGTTCCGGCCGACTGGGCTACTGCCGAGGATGCCGCCCCCGTCGAGCTCTCCGAGGAGACCAAGTCCGCTATCGCCCAGCAGGTCAAGAACCTGCTCGAGCCCATCGATCGCATGGACGGCGACAGCCTGCCTGTTTCCGCCTTCGTCGATTGCGCCGACGGCCAGTTTGAGCTGGGCGCCTCCGCATACGAGAAGCGCGGCGTCGCCGTGGTCGTTCCCCACTGGGACGAGACCAAGTGCATCCAGTGCAACCAGTGCGCCTACGTGTGCCCGCATGCCACCATCCGTCCGTTCGCGATGACCGAGGACGAGGCTGCCGCCGCGCCCGAGGCTACCCGCACGCTCGACGCCATGGGCCCCAAGGCCAAGGGCATGAAGTTCACCATGGCTGTGTCCCCGCTCGACTGCATGGGTTGCACCAACTGCGTCAAGGTCTGCCCCAAGGGCGCCCTCGAGATGGTTCCCACCGAGCAGGAGATGGACCAGCAGCCCGTTTGGGACTACATGGTCGAGAACGTCTCCGAGAAGAAGGAGCTCATCGCGGCCAACGTCAAGGGCAGCCAGTTTAAGCAGCCCTACCTGGAGTTCTCGGGTTCCTGCGCCGGCTGTGCCGAGACCGCCTATGCACGTCTGGTGACCCAGGTCGCCGGCGACCGCATGTTCATCTCCAACGCCACCGGCTGCTCCTCCATTTGGGGCAACCCCGCTGCCACCGCTCCTTACTGCAAGGACAAGGACGGTCACGGCCCGGCGTGGAACAACTCCCTGTTCGAGGACAATGCCGAGCACGGTCTGGGCATGGCCGTTGGCTATGAGGCCGTTCAGCACAAGCTGATCGCCGCTACCCAGGACATCATCGCTGCCGATGGTCCGTCCGATGAGCTCAAGGCCGCCGGTCAGGCTTGGATCGACTCCGTCAACGACGCCGAGGCCTCCAAGACCGCTGCCGCTGCCTACGTTGCCGAGCTCGAGAAGTGCGGCTGCGACGCTTCCAAGGCAATCCTCGCCGACAAGGCTTACCTCACCAAGAAGTCCTTCTGGATCTTCGGCGGCGACGGCTGGGCCTACGACATCGGCTTCGGTGGTCTGGACCACGTCCTGGCTTCCGGCCACAACGTCAACGTCTTCGTCTTC
>USFK01000133.1 GCA_900553935.1 uncultured Collinsella sp. | reverse complement strand
GGTGATTTTCGAATTGAACGACTTGCCGGAACGGGGCTGTGCCAGCGTGAAGCTGTTCGTGTGCTCATGGGAGACCGGATCGTAGACGATAAACGAGCGGGTCTCGGCATTGAGACCCATGATGTTGCCGCCCGGGTCATTCATCTCCGCCGCAACGAACATCATCATGTGCGCCAGGGGGTCGGTCGTGAGGGTGCGCTCATACGGGATATAGGGGGCGCCGATAGGCAGGGCGGTCGAGAACGATTCCTCGCGCAGCGCTCGCCAGGAATCGGGGTAGGGCTTCCTGTGCGTGGAGAACACCTTCTCGACCTCGCGGCAGGCCTCCTCGAGCTCCGTCTCCGTGCGGCCCTGGACGGTAACGACCGTCGTGACGCCGAAAGCGTGCATCTCCGCGCTCTCAAGGTCGTCTCGGAAAGCCTCGGCGTCCTCCTGGGCCTCGCGCATGGCGGGCGGCATGTTGCTCTGGTCGACGAAGTAGCCGACCTCGGGACGGCTTGTGTTGAACTGATAGGTGTTATTTTCCTCGGTGATCTCATGCAGGTGGTTCTCTGCAGCGGAGATCGCGGCAGAGAATTCCCAGGGCCGGATGTGCCAGGCGACGGTGAGGTCGTAGGGCAGGCCCGTCAAATCTGAGATAAAGGAGTCTTTCATTGTCTTGCCGTACCCGTCGAGGGTGACGTCATAGGTCTTCACCCAACGGCGCCCGACGATCATCCTCGGATCGCCGCGGTAGCCGTCTGCCGTGAGGACGGAAGAGGGGGCCACGAGCTCGCGGGTCGTGAGGCCGACGGTTCCGGAAAGACGCTCGAAGTTCGCCGTGCCCGGGTTATCGTCCTGTCGCGTCATGGCTTGAATGATATCGAGACGCTGCTGGCCGTCGAGGATATGCGCGTCGGATCCAAGGTCGCGCATGAAGCGCAGGAAGGAATCGGCCTCCTGGGAAAGGCGCGGGACGGCGCGCTCCAACGTGTCGGCAGACACCGCAATCGTCACGATGCGGTCACGGCGTACTGATCTGGATGATTTCGCCAGCATGGAACGAGTCCAGGCGTTGTACTCGCGGCGCAGAACGTTGCCGCGATCGTCACCGGGCACCTCGCGGAATAGCAGGTCGGAGGCGAACTCCTCTGGGCTTACACGCTTGTTCATGATGAAGATGCCGAGGCGCACCGTATGGTCGAGGGAGTCGAGATACGCCGCCCATGCCTCGCGCACGCGATATTGGTCCTCGGGTCGTGCGCCCTGATAGTTGACGTCGTCGACCCGCAGGGCGATGGAGTAGGTCGCCGAATCGATACGCATGACGCCGTCGACCGTTAGCAGCTCGTAGGGCACAAGTTTCGTGGTCGACCACTTGGGTTGGACGAGCTTGACGTCGGTCGACAGGGCGGTGTTGACGCCGAGATCGGCCTGGTCCTCATCCGTCTCCCAGGAAGAGCCAAGGGGGATGGATGGCACGTCGGGACCATATTTCGAAAGATGCTTGTCGCGTTTCTTATTCAGCTTTTTCAGGCGCTTGTCCATTTGGCGAACGCCCTTCGGCCAACCGGCCTCGACGGCGTTCGCGCGGCGCTGTTCCGCCTCCGCGATCTCACGGTCGAGATCCTCAATCGTCATCCTGCTCATCTCGGGTTTCTCCTATCGTTATCAATAGAGACCTCAGCCATCGCCTGGGCGATTCCCGCCGGCACGGTCTCCTGTTCTACCTTTCTTGCCTTCTTCGCAGCCTTTTCACGGCGCTTCTCCTTGCGCAACTCAGCCCGAGTCTTTTTTGGCGTCGCGACCTCGAAAGTCGGCACCGCGAGCATGAGCTGATCTGGCTCGGCCCGGTCCTTCAGCATGAGGGGCAGCCATTTTTCCGATTTGAGGCCATGGTGCGAATGGAGGCCTATCACGCCGATCCCAACGCAAACCGGTATCGCCAGATAAGTGACGGCCTCGAGATTCCAGCCCCATGCGTAAACGCCGTAAATGCCGACTGACACGACCGAAGCGGCAGCCAACGCCGCCACAGCGGAGCGCTTGGAAAAATGACCGAAGATGTTTCTCGCGACATAGTTGTTGATATCGTCGCGCACGAATGTCTCTGCCATTTCATCACCTTCCCTAGGCAAGGCCAAACAGGCTGTTGGCGACCAACTTGGACTTGTTGACGATTTCCGTGATGCACAGGACGGCGCACATCGACGGGATCAGGGAGGCGACGGCATCCCCAAACCCGCTCAGGCTGCTCGTGTCAGACGTGATCGGCGCTATGAGCTCGGAGGCCACCGTCATGATCAAGGGGATCATGCCGATGGCGATGACAATCATGACCGCCTGGAAGCACACCGCGGCAAAGCGCTTGAGGTATCCGACCCCCATAGCCCTGGACCTGTCGTCTGCAAAGAACGCAAGGCAGAGGGGGCTCGCCGCCGCCCTGAGGTATATCTCGCCGACGCGCACGAAGATGGTGGTCATTACGCAAAATAGGCAGGCGACGCAGGCCACAAGGGCCACGATTGCAAGAAGCAGCAGGATAAAAGAAGTACTCGCCTGGGCATACGTTAGAGAATCGAACGAGTCAATAACCTGCTTCCTGATGGCGAGGGGCTGGGACGCCTCTATGCCGACAGACGCGAGCGCGATGTTCACGACCCTTACCAAGTTCTGGGCGAGGATATATATGCAGGCGCAGATATCCATCGCGTGCACGATGAGGGTGTAGCTCACCGCGAACATCATCACGACGAAGGCGAGGCTCGCCATGATATCGATACCGGCCATCTTGCGGCGGACATCGAGCTGGTGCATAAGGGCGACGCCGAAAGTCAGGCCAAGAAACGCAAAGGCGTAAGGCTGGAAGGCGTTTTTGGACAACGTCGATGCCATGGTGTAGAACTGGGCAAAAGGCCCATTGGTGAAATCGGAAGTGAAAGCCGTATCCGCCGTGGAGGACACCAGTGAAATACACCATTCGGCGAGGCTGGTCGCATTCTCTGCAAGGCCCCGGCAGAAGGACCATGCCAAATTTTCGGCAGAATACTTAAAGAATTCAAAGTTTAGAGCGAATTTGGGCGGATGATCCTTGATTAACTGGTTTTCCAAGTCCTCCGGGTCCTTTGACTCGGAGCCTTGCGATTCATGCGGCTTGTGGTTCTCGTTAGGGTTCACACTCGTCGAGGCCGACGCCGCCTTTTCCCAACCATCGGGCGCCCACGAGGGCTCGAAGTTCTTCTTTAGATCTTCCTTCTGCAGGCCACCGGTGTACTTCTTCCTTTTGCTATGGGACTTATCGACGACCTTGCCGTTTTTATCGTAGTAGACGGGCCCCTCGACGGTGCTTCCGCTGATGCCGATCGTTACGGTGTAACCGATCTTGTAGGCCTTGATGCCGCCGTGCTCGAAGGTCACATACTTGTCCTTATCGACGTCGCTCCACTTGATGGAAATCTGCTGGCGCTCGGGGACCATGTTGTCGAAGCCGAGATTGACATTCCACTGGCCCTTTTGAGCTGCATATGCGATGCCGGACATCGCGCAGCCCAGCACCAGCAGGGCAACGCTGACAACCGCGAAGCGAAAAATGCACTCGGGCCACCTTATGGATCGCCTGTCGAGCTCATATTCTCCGTATGGTTCCGTCGGTCTTGGCGACCGGTCATTCCCGATAGGGGAGCCGGCGGCGAAGGCGAGCAACCTCTCCCGAATACTCATTATTGGATGATGCCGTTGAACAGCTGGGAGATGATGTGGGACACGCCGCACCCGGCGATGAATACGCCGGCGAGCACCTGCCACCATTCGGTACCGTGGCCGGGACGTCCCTTGGTCTTCTCCTCGAGTAGGTTGTAGACACCCCACAGGGCAAACAGAGAACCACCGGCGATCATGAGGTTCTCGAAGGATGTGACGATTGTTGAAAGCTGTTCCATTGAAATGTCCTTCCCTATGATTTGCGATATCTATTCATGCGCCCTAATAGGCGTCAATGACGATGGTCTTGGGGTTTGCTCGGTCGATGAGTACGACGTCCTCGGGTGTCGACACATCGGGGCCCTGCGCGTGCTTCCTGGAGCGCGCCCACTCGAGCATGTCGGTCTTGCCGGAGGCGAGATACTCCTTGCGCCGGGGGTGGATCTCCGGGTCGGCCTTGAGGTCGCGGAACCACATTCCCTGCTTGTAGTGGGTCACGCACTCGTCAGGGGACAGGCCATCCTCCTCGTTGAAGCTGTAGAGCTCCTCGGGGCTCATAAGCGGGACCTTGACGTATCTCGTACTCTCATTGATGGATTTGCCGCTTGCGGAATTCGAGACGGAGTAATCGGTGAACTTCTTCGTGGTGTTGCCCATCTCACGAGATATCTGCTCGCAGTCGGAAAAGAGGGAGGAACCCATGTACATGAAAATGGCCGAGTTTGCACGGATGGATTCCGACTGCTTACCGTACCGGGCCTCGAGCTGCTTGCCGTCCTGTACGATGGCGCAGAGGTTGATCCAAAACTTACGGCTCTCGGCGAACAGCTTCTCGAGGTCAGGGATCTTACCTATCTGGGCAAGCTCGTCGAGATAGCAATAGAGGGGGATCTCAAGATGGCCGATGCCGTTCGTGGATCCGATATCCTTCGAGATATCGAACAGCTGGTTCAGGGCCATCGCGGCGACAAAGTCATAGGGGCCGCCGCCGGACTTGATGCAGAAGAATATGGCGCGCTTGCGCTTGTCGATAGACTGCAGGTCGAGCTCGTCGCGACCCAGCATCTTCCTGATCGCGGCTGCCGGCAGGGGAAAAGCTCATAGTAGACGGCAAGGAAATCGTCCTGAACGA
>USFK01000132.1 GCA_900553935.1 uncultured Collinsella sp. | reverse complement strand
ATGCTTCTGCCTTCATGCTCTCCTCCGACGTGTCCGCCGGCTTCGACCCGGGCTACGCCGGCAAGTTCGAAACCAAGAACGCAGCCTTTATGGGTCGTGGCCTGTGCTTTAACAAGTACACGGGCAGCCGCGGCAAGGGCGGCTCTAACGACGCCGACGCCGAGTATGTGGCCCTCATCCGCGACATCATGGACGAGGCCGGCGTGGACTTCCAGACCTGCGAGCTTGGTCGCGTCAACGCGGGCGGCGGCGGCACCATCGCATACATCATGGCTAAGTACGGCATGAACGTCATCGACTCTGGCGTTGCCGTCCTGTCCATGCACGCCCTGTGGGAGGTCGCTAACAAGGCCGATATCTACGAGGCCTATCGCGGCTACAAGGCCTTCATCGAGCGCGCGTAACCAACCCTTCATCAGTTGCGGTGAAATACAGACTAAACTGGCCCATAAACGGCCAAAACAGACCGTATTCCACCGCAACTTCCTTTTGGCAGAGGAGAGTTCATGCCCCAGGTCATCGTTTCACCCGCCAAGCAAATGCGCGCGGCCAGGGATGCTTTTGAAGTCCTGGGCATTCCACCTTTTGTGCACGAGACAGCTCGCCTCCACCGCGCACTGCTAGATATCGAGCGGAATGAAGGCAGCGGCGGTCTGCAGGCGCTATGGAACGTGAGTGACAAACTGCTGGGGCCTTGCCTCAACACCCTGCATGAGTTCGGGCCCATCTTGGGAAACGGCGATCTCGACAATCCTGCACTCGCCCGTCACCTCTCCCCTGCCGTCATGTCCTATCACGGCATTCAATACGAGAGCATGGCGCCCGAGGTGATGGATTCCGCGCAGCTCGCATGGCTGCAAGACCATCTGTGGATCCTCTCGGGCCTTTACGGATGCGCACGCCCCTTCCACGGCGTGTCGCCCTATCGGCTCGAAATGGGGGCGAAGCTTGCCGTCGACGATGCCCGAGACCTCTACGCGTTTTGGGGCGACAAACTCGCACGGGTCATCGCTCCGGCGGGCTCCAACGCTACGATCGTCAACCTTGCCAGCGTGGAATACGCCAAAGCCGTCCTGCCCCATGCTGCACAGGATACAACGGTTATCACCTGCCTTTTTGGCGAAGACGTCCGCAACGATAAGCCCGTTCAGCGATCGACCGCCAGCAAAAAGGCGCGCGGCTCCATGGTGCGCTGGATGGCAGAAAACAAGCTCGAGGATGTAAGCGGGCTCACCGCATTCAACATCGGCTATCGTCACATCCCCGAGCTTTCAGACAAAAACACCCTGGTTTTCATGAACGCGCAGGCACAATAGGCCCGCCGTTTCCAAACACTCCGTTACTCCGCCAAGCCATCGGCCTTTGCAATCCCGTTTGTCGAACCGTCCTGATAGACAATCTTGACGTGCTCAACCTCGGACACCGCAACACCCGTCGGAGGCTCCAGACGCCATTCCGTCAGGGCGATATCCATAGTCGTGGGCACATCTCCTTGATCTTTGAGCTTCACCGTGAGCGTTTTGAGCGCCGCGTCAAACGTCACGCGTTCGATTTCTTCACCTGGAATAGACCCACCACTCAGCTGCAACTGCACAAACTCATCGCGCGGGTACCAATAATCGCCCGGAACGGCGAGCGTATTGGCATTACCGCCAGTACTCCTCACCGTCATAATCGGTAGGCTATCATCAGCCTCGAACTCCCATGCAGCGCCGCCGCGACCGCCGAACGTCCAAATACAAAAGGCAATCACCAACACGGCAAGCACCGCAAAACCAATCGCGACAAGGCCATGGTGCGCACGGCTTTCCTCGGCCGATACATCCCATTGTGTCTCTCGATATAGATGCTTGTCTTCCATGTACGCCTCCCCACAGGCACGCTCGTTAGGCCAATCGTACCCATTCGAGCTATACTTGAGCCCATTACATAAACGGGGAGCTTGCAGGACAAGACGGCAGGCTGAGACTGGGCGCGCCCGCCCTGACCCGCAAACCTGATATGGGTAATGCCAACGAAGGGAGCCGTGCCAATGAGCACACAGACCGAGCCCAAGCTCGTCACGCAAATCGACTTCGCCCGCGCCGGGCAGATCACACCGCAGATGAAGGAGGTCGCCGAGCGCGAGCATCGCGACCCCGAGTACATCCGCGAGCGCATGGCCGACGGCCGCATCGCCATTCCCGCCAACATCGTGCACATCAAAAAGGGCATGCGCGCCTTTGGTGTCGGCGAGGGCCTGTCCACCAAGGTCAACGTCAACCTGGGCATCTCGGGCGACAAGGCCGATGCCGCCGAGGAATGGAAGAAGGTCAAGATCGCCGAGGACTTTGGCGCCGACGCCATCATGGACCTTTCCAACTCGGGCAAAACGCGCCAGTTCCGCCAGCAGCTCATCGACGAGACGCCGCTCATGGTGGGCACCGTCCCCATGTACGACGCCATCGGCTACATGGAAAAGCCGCTGGTCAAGCTGACCAAGGACGACCTGTTCGAGGTCGTGCGCGCGCACGCCGAGGATGGCGTGGACTTTATGACCATCCACTGCGGCATCAACAAGTCGGTCACCAAGACCTTTAAGGAGACCGGCCGCCTGATGAACATCGTCAGTCGCGGCGGCTCGCTACTGTTTGGCTGGATGGAGGTCACCGGCAACGAAAACCCCTTCTACGAGTACTTTGACGAGCTGCTCGAGATTTGCCACGAGTACGACGTGACGATTTCGCTCGGCGACTCCTGCCGCCCGGGCTGCCTCTACGACTCCAACGATGCCACCGAGACCGCTGAGATGATCGAGCTGGGCAAGCTGTGCAAGCGCGCTTGGGCCGCCGGCGTCCAGGTCATGGTCGAGGGCCCGGGTCACATGGCGCTCGACGAGATCGCCGCCAACATGAAACTGCAGAAGCGCCTGTGCCACAATGCCCCGTTCTATGTGCTCGGGCCGCTGGTGACCGATATCGGCGTGGGTTACGACCACATCACCGCTGCCATCGGCGGCGCTGTGGCTGCATGAGGTCGTATCTCCCCTGGCGCATCAGGTCGTACATCAGACCCAAGGGTCCTCCGATCTGTCGTGCTATTCCGACACATAAAGAATCGCCCCGCACGGGTTCTCATGCGGGGCGATTTGGTGCCATCGGGTGACAATCTGGGCAAGGCTCGCGACTGGCTCTATTCGGTGCCGTCGGGTGTCGTTTCACCGGACTTACCGGCGCCTCCCGTAGAGGCCGGCAGCATATCCCTCACGGCCTTGGAGAGGCTTTCGGGCGCATCGTCGAGCGAGCAGACGCCGGTATTTGTCGCAACGTTGCCGTCCTTATCGATCGTGTACTCGCACCAGCCGTTTCCGGTATCGGCCGGGCGCCACACCGTCGTGGACGAATAGGGATGGAGCGTCCAGACGGCATCGGAGCGGACCTTTAGCTCATCGATGCCGGCGAACCTCGCGAAGGTCGACGGCCACGTTCCCTCGAGGACGACATAGACGCCTGCGTAGCGGTCTGCAGCCCCGCATAGGCTCTCTGGGGCCTCGACGTAGTAGACCGTGGCCTTTCCGGTATAGCCGTTGGCCTTCAGCATCTCGAGCACCTCGGAGCGGGCCTCCTCGCCCGGATTGTCGGCGTATTTGACGGCATTGGCCTCGCCGAAGCAGGACTGTCGCGTGCTCTCGAGAAGCGAGCCCTGCCATGTCCTGTAGGCGAGCGCGCCGCCCAGATCGACGGCAAGGGCAATAAGGAGGGACAGGGGGATGAGCATCACGACGAAAAAGGTCGTGAGCTGGGCATGTGCCCCACTCCCCCTGCACACACGGCACTTCATCTAGATGACCTCCCAGTCCGAGTAGCTGATGTAGGAGCGCGTGATATTGCGCACGGACCTCTTCCCGAACACGTTGTAGGGCGCCGGGTAGTCGTAGACGATCTCTGCCGATACCGTAACGGTCCTGCTCTCGGTCCTGAGGTTCTCGGTGCCCAGGTCGCCTGCCACGGCGCTTCCCTGCCCGAGGTCCTCGTCGGAGTCGAGGGTGACGGAGGCGTTCTTCACCGTAAGGCAGTCGGGGTCCACATCGGCAGACGCGCTCACGAGCTCGGTCACGAGAGCGTTCGCGTCCATGGAATCCCAACCCGCGGGTAGCTGGTCTGCGAGGTGCGCCAGCGAATAGTCGATTCTCGCCCGCTGGTAGCCCGTAAAGCCGAAGCCAATGATGGCGAGTACGACGGTAAGGGCGATTGGGAACACGAAGATGAACTCGGTCGAGATGAGTGCCTTGGGCACACGGTTGCAGCGCACCATCACTTCACCTCCGATGAGATCGCGGTGGCAGAAGAGGATTCAGGCTCGCTTTCGGCAAGGCCGTCGAAGACGGCCAAGGTGAAGACGCGACGGCACGGAATCTGGACGTTGACCGTCACCGATTTGCGCTCGACGGAGGAGTCCCTGGACTTGTCTCCCACCCTGAGTGTCACGTCCTTTGCTGCGAGCGAATTGTGCACGATCGCGACTGTACAGCTGTCGTCGAGGCCGATTGCCCCCCTGACGTAGGCCTCGACCTCTGAATCGGACAGATCGGGGTTTGCCGCGGCGTAGCGTGCGCCCTCGGACGCTGCAGAGGACGCGAGGGCCTTGCACCTGCTCATGTTCGCGCAATCCACGACGAGCGCGAGCATGGCGATCATGATGGGAAGGAGAAGGACGAGCTGGGTCACCATGACAGCCCTGAGCCCCGTATCTTTAGACCTCATAGCAGATTACCTTTCAATATCGCGATAAGTGTCGCCCCGACCAGGCTCGCCGACAGCACTACGTTATAGGGGACGTTGTTCTTGAGGCGAGCGCAGGCGTCGGGGCACAGAAGACGCTGACATTAGAGGAATGCCTGAAATTAGGCATTGAAA
>USFK01000131.1 GCA_900553935.1 uncultured Collinsella sp. | reverse complement strand
GGCCCCACAGGCACGGTGAGCATGCCCAGGCGTTCGCTGCCGGCCTGAAAGCCCGCGCCTGCCGTCCACAGGCCGTAGCCCACGGCCAGCTGCATGCGGTCCTGCGGGGTAAAGCCCGCCTGCGAAAGATGCGACACCAGCGCGTTGCGACCCGGCGCAAAGCCCAGGCAGTAGCGGCGGCAGACATCGCCGCCCATACCGCGGCTGGCGAAATACTCGCGCGGATGGCTGTCCTTACCGCGCATGAGCATGGTGTGGTAGAACTGGGCGGTCTCGGCGCACAGGTCATAGATGCGGGCGCGCTTGGTGCCACGATCGCGCTGCGCACCGGTATCGTGCAGTTCAATGCCCGCACGATCAGCCAAATAGCGGATCGACTCGGGAAAACTCAGGTTCTCGCGCTTCATGATATAGGTAAAGACGTCGCCGCCCTCGCCGCAGCCAAAGCAGTGCCACACCTGCGTAGCAGGGATAATGTGAAACGATGGGGTCTTTTCGCCATGAAACGGGCAGCAGCCCCAAAACTCATGGCCACGGGGCTTGAGCTCAACCGTTTCCTGCACGATGGCAACCAGGTCCGACGCCGCGCGTACCTGATCTTTTTCCTCATCGCTAATCACGGATACTCACCCCCTGCTCACCCAAGTTATGACGTATATCGTCGATATTACCCTCGACGGTCGCGATAAGCTCATCCAGGGAATCGAACACGCGAGACGGACGCAGCCAGCGCGTAAACGCCAGCGACACGGAAGCGCCATACAGGTCGCCCGCATAGCCGATTAAGTTGGCCTCGAGATGCGCCGAGGCGGCATCATCGGCATAGGTCGGCGGCAGACCGACGTTAACGGCAGCAGGCCATACGGTATCGTCGACCAGCACCAGACCCTCATAGACGCCATCGGCAGGCACTTGGATGCCGTCGGGCACCTGGATGTTTGCCGTGGGAAATCCCATGTCGGAGCCCTCGTGACGGCCAGCCGCCACAACGCCGCGCACCATATAGGGACGGCCGAGAAGCTCGGCAGCCAGCTCCACATGACCCTGGGCCAGCTCATGGCGGATGCGCGTGGCACAGATGGTCTGCCCGTTAACGCAGAGCAGGTCGTGACCGTAAACGTCAACCCCACGCTCAACACCCCAGGCGCGCATCTCGGCAACGCCCGAAGCGCCGCCACGGCCGAGCCTAAAGTCGCTGCCTACACGAATGGAGCGAATGTCGACAACGCGCGACAACAGCGCCAGGAACCCGACATGGTCGAGTGCCGCCACGGCGGGTGTAAAGGGAACGGCCACCACCGCATCGACCCCGGTTTGAGCCAGGGCGTGCAGGCGGTCGGCCGTCGTCATCAATTTTTGAGCGGGCGAAGGACTCACCACGACGTCCGGATCAGGATCGAAGGTGACCACGACCGCTTTGCTGCCGTGACCATGCGCATCGCGAATAACCGCGTCGATCAGCTCTTGGTGTCCACGATGCACGCCATCAAACACGCCAATGGCGATCGACGCGGCACCCAAGAACTCGCACCCATCAAATACATCGGCAGAAACGATACGGGCCTCATCCAACTCACCCGCGAAAAAGACACGCGCGAGCTCGTGGGGCGCCAGCATCATCGAACACCGCCGATCGCCTGCGGAAAGACGTGCTCCATCACAAAGCGGCCACCCTCGATGCGGGCCAGCGCCTTGAGCCCCCCATCAAGCACGAGCGCGAACGGCGCCTTCGCCGTATCGAAGTCCACAAGCGCGCGTTCAATGGGAATGCGGCGACCACAAAGCAGGTCGTCTGCAAGATTGCCCGGCAAATCGACACGCGTGGCACCAAGGGCGGCGATGGGATCCAGAGCAAAGCCAGCCGCGGACTCGGGAGAAAGCTCCTCAACCGCATGACAGGCGCCAATGGAAACCACGCCGGAGGCCGTGCGGCGCAGCGCGGAAATATGCGCAGCGCTATCGCAGGCGCGACCCAGATCGCGAGCAAGCGCGCGAATGTAGGTGCCCTTGCTTACCGAAAACGCCACGGTCCAGACGCACGTATCGCCTTCGCCGCACACGGCGATCAGGTCGGCGGCATAGACCTCGACAGGGCGCGGAGGTAGGTCCACCGCATTGCCCTCGCGAGCACTCTTATAGGCGCGAACGCCATTGACCGAGATGGCCGAAAACGCCGGCGGCACCTGCATCTGCGGGCCAAGCATAGCGGCCAGCCGCTCACGGGCGTAAGCGAGATCGCGCAGCTCGGGGACAACGGGCACCGTGCGGACGGCCTCGCCCTCCGCGTCATCGGTATTGGTCTCGACGCCAAACGAAATGTCGGCGACATAACTTTTGGTATCGAGGGTTAGCATGCCCAGCAGCCGGGTCGCCTGGCCCACGCCCACCACCATGACACCCGAGGCCATGGGGTCGAGCGTACCGGCATGGCCGACGCGTCGCTCATGGAGGGCGCGTCGGCACTGCGATACCACGTCGTGGGACGTACAGCCCACCGGCTTATCGACGGCGAGCAGCATATTCAATTGAGAAGGCGTACGACGAGCCATGTACCATCCAAAATGTTAGAGCTCGACGGTCACCGAAGCGGGATCCTCCCCTACCAGCTCGGCCAGCATGGGGAGTGCCGCGGTGAGCGTCTCGAGAATCGTTCCGTTGTTAGAGAAACCAGCGGCCGCGGGATGTCCGCCACCGCCAAAAGCAGCAGCGATCTCGGAAACATTGAGGTCGCCCTTGGAGCGCAGGTTGCCGCGCACCTTGGTATCGCCCTCAATGCCCTTCAGGAACAGGCAGACCTCCACACCCATCACCGAACGCACCACATCGACCAGGCCGTCGCACTCGTCCGAAGTGACGCCGCAGGCCTCGAGGTCGCTCTGATACGCATAGCTATATGCCACGCGTCCGTGCGCCACTGTCTTGATGCGGCCCATAACGATGGACTTGAGATGCAAGAACTCTACGCGCATGCTCTGGTAGACCTCGAGCGCAACGCGCGCCGGATCGGCACCGTGCGCGACCAGGCGCGAGGCGGCGTGAAACGCAGCGGCATCGGCGTTTTGATACTGAAAACGACCGGTATCGGTCACCAGGCCGCACAACAGGCAGGTCGCGACACCATCGCGAGCCACAATGCCGCAATTGTCCAAAAAGCGGTCGATGATCATGGCACAGGCCGCGGCATCGACGCACCTCAGACTCAGCTCGGCAAATTCCTCGCGCGCCGGGTGGTGATCGAAGCACACCACATGCGACGAGCGGCGGAGCACCTCGGCGGAGTTGTTCAGACGCTCGACGACCGGCACGTCCACCGAGATGAACAGGTCCGGATTGCCGGCATACGCAGATGCCGGCACCAGACGGTCGGCGCCCTCCATAAAGCGGTAGATGCGCGGAACCGGGTCATCGTCTGCCAGCAGCAGGGCAATGTCCTTGTTGGGAAAAAACTTCATAAGCGAGAGGCCCAGACCCAGCACGGAGCCCAGGGCGTCGCCATCGGGAGACGTATGTCCCGAAATCGCAATGGAGGACGCACCCTCGATGAGCTCAAGGATGCGTCGCTGAATATCTGCAGACTCGCACGATGCAAGGTCGGCGGAATTACTCATCTAAAGCTGCCTCCTGGGCGGCATCCGCAATTGGATAGCCGTCCTCGTCCTTTTCGATCGCAAGCGTGGCGGGAACGTTTTCCAGCGCACGCGTGATGCGCTCGGCCTCATCGGTCGAGCGATCGATGCGAAAATCGAGCTCGGGCGTGACGCGCCAATCGAGCGAGCGGGCCAACAGGCTACGGATGCGCCCCTTGGCGCTGGCAAGCGCCTCCATGACCTCCTCGTAGCGGCTCGCGTCGCACGACACGTACACGCGCGCGAACGAACGGTCCACCGCGACCTCGACCGCGGTCAGGGTGACCAGGTCGAGACGCGGATCGGAAACCTCAAAGAGCAGGATATAACCGAGCTTCTCGCGAAGCTGCTCGCCCAGACGGCGGGTTGCCTGCGTTTGCTTCATAGCGCTACCCCCTACTCGGTACGGGCAACCTGGTCGATGCGGTAGCCCTCAATGGTGTCGCCAGGCTTGATGTCCTGGAAGTTCTCCAGGCCAATACCGCCCTCGGAGCCGCTCTTGAGGCTCTTGGCCTCGTCCTTGTAGTGGCGCATCGAGGCGATTTTACCGTTGAAGACCACGATGCCGTCGCGCACCAGGCGCACGGAATCGGTCGCGGCGATCTCGCCCTCTTCGACGCGGACACCGGCGGCGATACCGACCTTGGGCACCTTGAAGGTGTCCAGAACGGTCGCGGAACCCGTGGAGACCTCGACCTCGGTGGGCTTGAGCATACCGATGCGGGCAGCGTCGAGGTCCTCGAGGCACTTGTAGATGACGTCGTAGCAACGGATCTCGACGCCCTCGCGCTCGGCGGCGGAGCGGGCCTTGCCGTCGGGACGGACGCCAAAGCCGATGATGATAGCGTTGGAGGCGTCGGCCAGGACGACGTCGGTCTCGTTGATGGCACCAACGGCGGAGTGGATCGTGTTGATGCGCACCTCGGACTGATCCATCTTATCGAGGGAGTCCTGAAGGGCCTCGATGGAGCCCTGGACGTCGGCCTTGATGATCAGGTTGAGCTCCTTGACCTCGGCGTCGGCGATGGTCTCGAAGAGGTTCTCGAGCGTCACGTGCTTCACGCGGCTCTGCTCCTCGATACGGGCCTTGAGCGAACGCTCGTCGGCCAGCGCACGTGCCTCGCGCTCGTCCTCGAACACGCGGAACTCATCGCCGGCGTTGGGGACGGACTGCAGGCCCAGGATCTCGACGGCGTCGGAGGGACCGGCCTCGGTGAGGCGGTTGCCCCGGTAATCCAGCATGGTGCGGACACGGCCCACGGAGGTGCCGGCGATGATGATGTCGCCC
>USFK01000130.1 GCA_900553935.1 uncultured Collinsella sp. | reverse complement strand
GACCATCAGCGCGCGACGAACCGCGCGGCCGGACGCATCCATGGGGCACGGCGTGAGCGGCTCGCCACGGAGCGAACGACCGACATTTTGCGCATAGTGGTCACAAAACGCCGAGAGTGCCGCCTCGACCGCCGCCGGCTCGGGACGATCTTTTTGAGAGCTGGACAGACAGGCCATCACCACGTCGAACAGCTGGGCATCGACAAACGCCAGCGCATCGCGTAGCTCCTCGGAATCCGGCTCAAGCCCCAGCTGCTGGGCCTGCTCGGCCGCGGCGAGCGCCACATCGGGCTCACGACGAAGCACCTGAGTCAAAACGCAACCGGGCGCATGGGCACCAATGGGATAGTCGGGCCGCGTGTCCATCTTGAGACGATAGGGGCTGGCGATGTCGCGCGTCTTTTTGCGCGAACCCGAGGTGCCCGAAGTGCTCGGCGCGGCTTCGTATGGCGCGACGCCGGCAATGAGCTCGTAAACCGTGCTTGCCGCGGCATAGACGTCGATCGCCGGCGACATACGCAAAGCGCGCAGGTCGGGAATATCGTCGGTGAGCATCTCGGGCGGAGCGTAGGCCACCGTCGCGCGACGCAGCGTGGCATAGCGCTCCGTAAACGACGCCTTGCCGCCGGTACCGGCCACGGCCGACGCAGGCTCGAGCGCCAGCGACGAGCCAAAGTCGATCAGACACAGGTCAAAGGTGCCCTCGGCAAGCTGCCGGTCAAGCGGTAGACGCGCCGTACGCACCATAATATTAGCGGGCGAGATATCGCGATGGACAAAGCCCTCACCCACCAGGCTCATACGGCAGAGCAGATCGAACAGGTCGCGACCCAGACGCGCCGCCACAAGCGGCGACAGGCGTCCGGCATCGTCCACGGCGAGTCGCGAACGCAAGCGGGCGAGCGTCTCGCCCTCGACCCATTCCATGACAATTGCAGGCACACCGTCGACCTCGCCCCAGCCATAGAGGCGGGGAAAGCCCTTAAGGCCCGAAAGGGCGCGATGGCATTCATATTCCTCGCGAAACGCCGCCTTGAACTTGGCGACCAGTGCCTCGTGAGTTGCATCGTCGTCAAACTCATCGCGCGTCGGCAAGATGAGCTGCTTGAGCGCCACGGCCTCGCCTTGGGCGTTGACGGCACGCGTCACGCGGCCGATACCGCCACGGCGCATGGTGGCATCGTCGGCAAACAGCATCGTAAAACGACGCAGATAGGCAGGCAGTTCGTCCTGACCGAGCGCAATGGCCGGCTCAAACCCGTCGACACGCGCCAGGCGCAGGCCGACCATGGGATCGCGACCGAGCGATTGTGGTGTGGTGGATGCAAGATCGGTCATCATAGGGCAAGCGCCGCCATGTTATTGTTGAAGTTACCGAGCGCGACGTCATCATCGCCGTAATGGCCGACCCATTGACATAGGTTGGTGTAACAGCCCCACAGATTGGCATACTGCTGATACCACTTTGACCGGGGCGAGAATGTCTGGCGACCGAACTCGGCTCGAATGACAAACATCTCCCCGACCAGGCTGTCGCACGGCCTGGGATCTCCCGTAGAGTTATAGGTCGAAACCACGTCATTGGCACGAGAAACATAGCCGTCGAGCATGTTGTACTTGGTCACAAGCCAACGGTGAATGCTCTCTTCCTCAGCAGCGGAAAGGCCACCGGAGTTTGCATCGTTGTCAGTGTTTCCGCCCGTCGAGCCGCCGTTTCCAGACCCTCCGGCAGAGGAACCCGACCCAGAGCCGCCGCCCGAACTCGATGAATCCGAGCCGGAGCCAGAAGTATCCGAGCTACCGGGCTTTCCGGACTGCTGGGCGTCCTGCTCCTTCTGCTGCTCGACCTTACTCACCGTTGCCGCCACGCTATTGTTGGACAACCGATCGATGATCTTGGTGTTGGCGAGCACGATGGTTTTGCCATTGGCAAGCGTGACTTCGTTGTCCGGAGCCTCGGCGCCGTCCGCATCATCGGTGCCAAACACAATATGCGCGACCACACTTGCCCAAGCATATCCAGTCGTGGTGCCCAGGTCACTTTTGACCTCATGCCCCACGCGCGGTTCGCGTGCGGCATGTGCCTGCATCATGGGCGGCACGGTCATGCCATAGGCAGAAACGCCAGCTATGACCAGCACCAGCGAGCAAGACAGCAGTGCGTACGCCCGCGGCGCCAAGCCCAGTCGGCGTCGCATGCGCACCGCGGCGCCGCGCTTTGTCTGAGTGCCACCGGGCCGCATGCGTTCTCCTCCAACAAAAACACGCCGCTCGGGAGCGGCGCATTCATTCGAATCCATATTTGAGTGTATCAGCGAACCCAAAAGGTTGCGCAACGAATGGGCAAATTAAGGATGCGAGTGAAGGCATCCATGCGATAAGCGGATACAAAGCATCTTTGTTGTACAACAAACTTACAGTCGCACGGGAAATTATGACTACCCCGTGCGTCGCGATGAAGACATACGGCAGGACCAGGCTCGCCACCTAAATCGTGCGACGGGCCTCGATGGCGCGCCCAAGCGTAAGCTCGTCGGCATACTCCAGGTCGCCGCCCACGGGAAGGCCGCTCGCCAGACGCGACACCTCAACGCCCAGCGGCTTAATGGTACGCGCCAGGTAGCTCGCCGTGGTCTCGCCCTCGATATTGGGGTTGGTGGCGATGATGACCTCGTGGATGTCCTCGTGGCCCAAGCGTGCCAGCAGCTCACGAATGTGCAGCTGCTCGGGGCCAATCTTGTCCATGGGACTGATCACGCCGCCCAATACGTGGTAGAGACCATGGTAGCTGCCCGTGCGCTCAATCGCCTGGACATCGCGCGGCTCGCCCACCACGCAAATGCGAGTGGTATCGCGCATCGAATCCTGGCAGATGGAGCACTCGTCGGCCGTGGCGTAGTTAAAGCAGCGGCTGCAAAAGTGAACCTCCTGCTTAACCTCCAGGATAGCCTCGGCCAGGCGACGCGCCTCCTCGGCATCGGCCTCGAGCAGGTAATAGGCGATGCGCTGAGCCGACTTGGGGCCAATGCCCGGCAGGCGGCCCAACTCATCGAGCAATTTTTGCAGGCTATGGTTGGCACTCATATATATGCGCGTCTTAGAACGGCATGCCCGGGATGTTGAGGCCGCCAGTGATGGCGCCCATCTGCTTGTTGGCGAGCTCGTTGACGCCGCGAACGGCCTCGTTGACGGCAGCCATGATCATGTCCTGCAGCATATCGACGTCCTCGGGATCGAGGGCATCGGGATCGATGGTGAGGTTGACGAGCTCCATCTCGCCGTTAACGGTCACCTTGACCATGCCGCCGCCGGCAGAGGCGTCGACGGTCTGGAACTTAAGGTTTTCCTGCGCGGCGGCAAGCTGCTCCTGCATCTTGCGAGCCTGCTTCATCATCTGCTGCATGTTCATACCGGCCATGATGGCTCCTTTACGTGCGGCCGCGCGACAAGCTGCAAGGGCAGCCGGAGCGCGACGGGACTTTCAAACTCAAAAATCGTACCACGGCGCGGGGCAAGCAAGCGGGGCGGACACGCTACCTCAGTCGATATACATGTCCTCCAATACAAACCACGCGCAAAGATTATGCAAGGCCGAATTATGCAAGGTTGCATAATATCGCATACTCAATCTAGTAGAGCCGAATCCGGCATTTCATGTGTGCCACTAAATAGCTAAATGCCAAACCGCTGCTCGAGGCGGAGCACATGGCGGCAGGGTATAATTTGATTGTCATAGATTGCAATTTGGAGGTGCCCCATGAATGCCCCCGACGCGCTCCAAAACATCCGCTCAAAACACCCCGTTGCATATGTGGTTCTCTATCTCTTTGTCGGCTGGGCATTACTGGTTGTCATCACCCATGCTATAGCCTTTGGAGCAGAACTGCTGATAACCAGCTCGGACCAGCCCACCGTCAAATGGGAAGCGACCGATGAATGCACCGACGGAACCCGAACCATTTACTACAACAGCCCGTCCCTCTACCAAGAGTTCAAGGTCAAGATAAAGGACTCCAAGATTGTCGATGCCGAACTGGGCTCTTTATTTACAATCGGAGCAACCGTCAACGCCGAGCAAGTCGAGTACACGGACGGCCATGCGACGTATCGTATCGACCTCAGCATCCTAGGCCGACCGTCACGCGCTTGTCTGCTCGAATGCGATATACGCGGCACCACACTACACATGTCCGAAATACAGATGCGCCCGGACAAAAGAAAGTGATATATGGCCGAGTCGGAAGAGACTAGGCATAGACTCGTCCGCCTTCGTAGGCAAAACGCAGGATGAGCGGGGCATTGTTGCGCACGAAATCATCGAGTTCTTTGAGGTCCGCTTCGCTAAAGCCCTCGCGTGACACCCAATTGAATGCCGGCAAGATGCACTCCGCCGTGTCAAAACCCCAATCGCGCGGGCGCTCCACAACAACCTTCACCGTGTTGTCCTCACGGACTTCGGAATACGAAACTTGCGTATCGTCCTCAAGGCGGACATATTCCCACATCATAAGCTCGCTCCGTTCAAAGACGTCTCTTCTTGAGCAGTATACCCGCCTGTACAGCTACTCCACCGGTTTGAAGATGGTGGACTGACCGAAGACGCTGCGGATGAGGGCTTTGGCCTCGTCCTCGGTCTGCGGGATGCTTGGGGCTGCGCCCTGATGGCCGAAGGGACTGCCCGCGCCAGGGTTGGACTCCCAGGGAGCTGCAGGAGCGTCCTCCTCTTTGGGGGCAGTTGCAGCGGGCTTGGGCGCGGGCGTCGCACCCGGCACGTCGAACGGAGGCAGATCGTCCCCGCTCGCATCGCCTGCAAAGCCGCCGACCATGGCGTCATCGTAGGGCACCTGCTCGGATTCCCACGGTGCAGACTGCGCAGACGGCTGAGCCTTGGGAGCGGACGCCCGCTCGGGCGCTCGGGGT
>USFK01000129.1 GCA_900553935.1 uncultured Collinsella sp. | reverse complement strand
GGACTTTGAAGAATTCGGCAAGAAGAGCGTGGCTGCACTTGATGGTGCTGCTGTATGCTCGCATCAGTCGTCGAAGATTGCGGCAAAGGGCCGCGATTACGTCTTCTCCATGGATACGCGCTTTGTGTCGGTGGGCCAGTCGCTTGTCGCCGTTGAAACCGCCAAGTATATCGAAGCCCATCCGGATGCCACCGTCGACGAGATTTTCGCCTTTACCAATTCGGTGATGGACCGCGTGCTGCTGGGCTTTGTTCCTACGGACCTTGCCTTCCTTAAGGCGGGTGGTCGCTTGTCCAACGTCGCGTTTCTTGGCGCCCATCTGCTCAAGATTAAGCCCTGCATTGAGGTAACGGGTGGCAAATTCGTGGCGACCAAGAAGCTCCGCGGCTCTATGCTCAAATGTGCCCGTGCCTTTATTGACCACATGGTTGCGAAGGGCGATATTGATTACTCGCACATTGGTTTGGCGTATTCAGTGGGCCTTTCCGAGGAGCTGCGCGACGATATGGAAGTCTATGCGCACGACCTGGGCTTTAAGGACGTTACCTGGACTCAGGTCGGCGGCGTCATCTCGAGCCACTGCGGCCCGACCGCCTTCGGTGCGGTGCTCACGCTTAAGGCGTAAAGGCCGCAGGCGAGCGTTCTCCAGCCTGACATCTCGACGTAGCCCCCAGCCTTGGTGATGGGGGATAGATTAAAACGTGCCGTTCTAGTCCGAGGCGTTTAAACGCAAACGCATGGGCTAGAATGACTCTGGCATTTTAATTGGTTGCATCCAAGGAGAGGCAAGGTAGCGCGAATGGCAGAAATGACGCTTGAGGGTGTGGACGCTCGTCCCGAGGACTCTGCGTTTGCCCTTGGCCGCGTGCATTCGATCGAGACGATGGGAACGGTCGACGGACCCGGCATCCGCTTTGTGGTGTTTGTTCAGGGCTGTCCCATGCGCTGCGCGTATTGCCACAATCCCGATACCTGGTCGGTCAACGGCGGCACCATGGTGACCGTCGAGCACCTGATGGATGAGTTCCAGAGTAACCACGAGTTCTATCGCAGCGGTGGCATTACGGTGTCCGGTGGCGAGCCGCTCCTGCAGCCCGAGTTTTTGGCCGACCTGTTCCGTGCAATGCACAACAACCCCGATGGCCGTGTACATACCTGCCTAGATAGCTGTGGCTATGCATTTGACCCCAAGCATCCGGAGAAGTTCGATGCTGTTCTCAACGAGACCGATATGGTGCTGCTCGACATCAAGCATGCCGATCCGGTTGAGCATAAAAAGCTGACCGGTTGCGATCCTGCGCGCATCCTGGCGTTTGGCGATGAGCTTGCCCGTCGCAAGATTAAGGTTGTTATTCGCCACGTGGTGGTGCCGGGTATCACCGATACGGCGGAGGAATGCGAGAAGCTCGGTCGCCTGATCGCTCCATGGCACAACGTGGTGGGCCTGGAAATGCTGCCGTATCACACGATGGGTGTCGTCAAGTACGAGCAACTGGGTATTCCCTATAAGCTCGAGGGCGTGCCCCAGATGGATACCGCGCGCATGCCCGAGCTGCGCAACGCCGTCATGGCCGGCATGAAAAAGCGCCGCGCCGAACTCAAAAACGCCATCGGCTAGCGGCACTCATTGGGGACAGACTTAAATGAGTGCCCCCGGGCACCTAGTTGATTGCTAAGGAGCCCCGTCAAGTTGCGGTGGAATAGTTCTTGTTTTTCGGCTTATGCCGCCCAAACAGGAACTATTTCACCGCAACTGCGTTTTGGGCAAAGATGCGCAACGGAATCGGTGTTTTTGCATAGAAGCGCCTGTTTATTGTTTAGAGACACCTCAAACGCGACTGAATATCTTTGGAAAGAAATGCCTGCTATCGACATCGATGGCCGTACCTATGTCATGAGCGTCATGACATCGATGCCGTGGAGCGACCGCTCGAGTGAGGTTACGGCCGCGATTGCAAAGGCGCTGTTTGATACGCGAGCTGCACTGGCTTAGCGTGTTCGTTTGGCGAGGTCAAACAAAATGCTGGTACCATACCGTGGTTGAGAATTTCGTATAGGTTTGGGGAATGGTATGGCTACCATCGCGATTATCGGTGCGCTCGAAAAAGAGATCATGCAGATTAAGGAAGAGCTGAGCGACGTTTGCGAGGCACGGGAGGCAGGCTTGACCGTTGTGAGCGGCGAGCTCGACGGCCTGACAGTTGTCGCCACAACGGCGGGCATGGGCACGGTGAACGCCGCCGCTGCAACACAGCACCTCATTAGCAAGTATGCTCCGCAGGCTGTTGTGTTTTCGGGCATTGCGGGCGGTTTGAACCCCAAGCTCCATATCGACGACGTGGTCATTGGCAAACGCCTACGCTATCTGGATACCGATACCGCGCTTATCGCCGAGTCCGCACCGGGGCTTGAGGAGTTTGGTTCGACGCCCGCGCTGGTCGATATTGCCGTCGACGTGCTTGCTGAGCGTGGGTTCGTTGACGCTTCGACAAATGCAGTCGCTTCGAACGAGGGCACCAAACAGTTCCTGGTCGGCACGATTGCCACGGGTAACCGCTTTGTGACGGGCGCCGCCATGCGTAACGACGCTATCGAAGCGACGCATGCCGATTGTGTCGGCATGGAGGGCGCGGCGATTGCCCATGTCGCAACCAAAAATGGTGTCGATTGCCTGGTGTTGCGCGCTATCAGCGATAATTGTGACGAGGCGTACGATGCAATTTGCGACCGAGAGTTCGATCTGTTCGAGTACGCGCGTGTCGCAAGTAACATCACGCTCGATATCGTCCGCCGCATTGCCGCTGCGCAATAGCGCGCTCTTTTGTAAGAACCTACGACCAAGGAGTGTCCATGGCCGATTCCATTAACTACCAGCTTGCCAAGTTCGTCGCCAGCTACGGCAAGGTTTCGCAGATTCCCGAGTCCACCTGCCCCGAAGTGAGCTTTGTCGGCCGCTCCAATGTGGGCAAGTCGTCGATTATGAACAAGCTCTTTGGCCGCAAGAACCTGGTCAAGGTTTCGAGCACACCGGGCAAGACAAGCAACATCAATTTCTTCGAGGCCGACGACGTGCACTTCGTCGACCTGCCGGGCTATGGTTTCGCCCGTCGTTCTAAGGCCGAGCGCGACCGCTGGGCCGAGCTTATCGGCGACTTTTTCGACTCCGAGCGCAGCTTTAACTTGGTCGTCTCGCTGGTGGACATTCGTCACGACCCCAGCAAGCTCGATCATGACATGATCGACTACCTGCAGGGCAACGAGTTCAACTTTATCGTCTGCCTCACCAAAGCCGACAAGCTCAGCCGCACCCAGCAGGCCCGCCAGGCGGCAGCCATCAAAAAGCAGCTCAACGTCCCGGCCGAAAACGTAATCATCACAAGCTCCCAGACCGGCACCGGCATCGATGAACTCAAGCGCCGCATCGCCGAGGCCTGCCTCTAGTAAGGGTCCCATCCCAGTAAGGGCCCCCACCAATAAAAAGCCAAACCATCAGCCCGGCGCCCCTTCAAAGCGTGGGTCCCTGTAGACATCCTCAGCAAGGTAGGCGCAGGGACGGTCGGGATGTTCCCTCAAAATCATTCCGCAGCGCGAAGGCCCCTTGTCCGTCGCTCCGTAGGAGCAGGACAAGGGGCCTTCATGCGCGAGGACGATTTTGAGGGAACATCCCGACCGTCCCGGACAGGTATATGAGGAGGATGTCTACAGGTACTCGATTTGAGCGCCTTCCGTGTCGCACGTCAGAATATGCGTCTCACACTTAGGGAACTGCTCGCGCAGCTTGACCTGCAAGAACTTTGCCACGATGGTGTCGTCAGTCACGGCCATGAGGGTCGAGCCCGAACCGCTGATCCAGATGGTCTTGGCGCCGCCGTTAAGGCAGGTGTCGCGCACGGCGTTGTAATCGGGAATCAGGCGGCGGCGATAGGGCTCCTGGATGCGGTCGTCGTTGGCGGCGGCAATCAGGTCAAGGTCGCCGGTCTCCAGGCCGCGCGTCATGCCGGCGATGCGGCCCATTTGCCATACGGCGGTGGAGAGTGGAATCTCCTGCGGCACGACCTTGCGCGCCTCACTCGTATGCACCTCGTAGGGCGGAATCACGGTAATAAAACGCAAGCGATCGCTCGCCTCGTAGCGCAGACACTGGGGGAGCGAATCAGTCGGCGTAAAGGAGCAAACGGCACCGCCCAGGATGGCAGGGGCGACGTTATCGGGATGGCCCTCGACCTCGGTGGCAATGCGGACGAGCTCGGCACGGTCGACGGTGTGGCCCGTCAGCGCGGCGGCCGCCATGATGCCGGCGACGACGCAGGTGGAGCTGGAGCCCAGGCCGCGAGCGACGGGCACATCGGTTTGAATGTCGATGGCAACGGGAAAAGCCGGCTCGTCCCATGCAGCCAGTGCATCGACAAAGCTCACGTAGACCAGGTTGTTCTCGTTTTGGAACTCCTCGGGGCAGCCCGTGATGGTGAGCTTGTCGGCGCGCTCAAAGGTGAAGTGCGAGTAGAGGCTGACGGCCATGCCGAGGGTGTCGTAGCCGATGCCTAGGTTTGCGCTGGTGGCGGGGACGGTGATCTTGATCATGGGAATCTCCTGGGCGGTCTGCCTGTTTAGTTCGCTGCTCGGGCAGTCCTGGCTCGCTCGGAAAGCACATTAAGTGCTTTCCGGCTCGTGCGGAACTCGCGACGAACTAAACAGGCAGACCCGCATGTCAGTTCGTCATCATCCCGGTGGGTTTCTGATAAAAGAAGGTGCGCCGGCTTTCGCCGGCGCTTAATAAGGGGTTTAGTTGGTGCTCATTCGTTTTGCTGCAGACTCGACGTAGCTTGCCATCTCATCGACGTCGCAGACGTCTTCAAAGCGGACGGGCTTGGACTCGAGCTCGGCAAGTTGTTCCTGGGTGTCTGGGGTTACTTCCAATAT
>USFK01000128.1 GCA_900553935.1 uncultured Collinsella sp. | reverse complement strand
GTGGCTTGACATGAGTGAATGGAAAACGAAGCGAGCACAGGGCGATGCTGTTTTTTCGCGAGCCAGGCATCTACGGCAGCGACAACTACGATCGCTTAGTGCAGATCTGCCAGGAAGCGGGTGCCGCACAGGGCTTCGACGAGGTCGATGTCTTCCAGTCTAACCACGAGGGCAGCATCGTCGACAAGATCCAGGAGGCTTACGGAAAGGTCGACGGCATCGTCATCAACCCGGCTGCCTACACGCATACGAGCGTGGCGATCCTCGACGCCCTCAAGGCCGTTGCCATCCCTGCCGTCGAGGTGCACATCAGCGCCGTAGAGACGCGCGAAGACTTCCGCCAGGTGAGCTACGTCCGCCTAGCCTGCTTCGCCACCATCACCGGCGAGGGCCTGCAAGGCTACGCCCACGCGCTGGAGCTGCTGAGGGAACGTCTCGAAAAGTAGCCTCGCGAGCAAATCCATCAACGCGATTCACACGCTAATAATGCCAGTGCCGCCAGCAGCAACCTCGCTACTGGCGGCACTTTATTACTGGCATATAATCATTGCAGTCACACAACGTCTGGAGACGCGCATGTTAAGCATCCATCTGGGGGATTACCCCGGTTCCATCTACGATACCGAAACCTATTTTAGGAACTCATACTTGGACTCATGGTTCGAAGACCCTATGGCCGCACAGATTATTAAAAGCGTGGACGGATCAGAGCTCATCGGTCCCCACAACATCGTAAGCAAACAGCTGGGCTCGATCACCCCACTCGAACTGTCCGGCGGCGTTAAGACGCTGCTGCTGGTGCGCAATCTCCCAAATATGGTGTTCAACGCATCCACCTGCGGAGACAACTGTGCCCGCTGGCTACTCAAGATCGGCAAAGAGCAGGATGTGATGGTGACCTTATACCACATCATGAAATTCCCCTGGAAGAGCTTTGAAATCCGCATTGAAAACGATGGCCGCATCGTCAGAAACATGCAGGAGTTTGTCGGCGCCACGAATGACTTTTTGGATGTTGATGAGTAATGAAGGGAACGCATACCGTTGTCGTAGAGCGTGCAAAGGTCAAATACACACTCACGTTTAAGCGCAATATTTCCTTTATACGCGGCAACAGCGGCACGGGTAAAACGACGCTCATCTCGATGATTCGCGACTACAACGACCGAGGACCGGAAAGCGGCGTTGCACTCAGTTGCGACGTGCCTTGCGAAACGCTTTCCGGCAGACGCTGGGAGCGCGAGCTATCGATCATCGAAGATTCAATCGTCTTTCTAGATGAGGGTAACGAGTTTATCTACTCAAAGGACTTCGCCAAAGCCGTCAACGGCTCGTCCAACTATTTTGTTCTGATATCTCGTCGCGATGCCAACGAGCTCCCCTACAGCGTTGATGAGATCCTGAAGCTAGTCAACACGACAAGTAAAACAATCAATGGCCGCAAGAGCGACAGGCGCTTCTACTCGGTGACCAAGCCGCTATATGACCACACGGCAAGTATGCTGTATCAGGATCTAAATGTTGGATTCGAGGTACCCGACGCCGTAGTTGTCGAGGATAGCAAATCTGGCTATCAATTCTACGACGATCTTTGCAACCGACTCGGGATCCCCTGCTATACCGCCACCGGCGTTGCGAATCTAAAACGTACGATTCACGAATGTCCCGAGCAAAACATCCTTGCTATTGGAGACGGAGCAGCATTTGGTCCCTACATCGAAAAGGTGCTCGGACAGCGCGTTTACAAGAACGTACGCTTGTTCCTCCCCGAATCATTCGAGTGGACACTCCTGCAATCTGGCCTCATTCCCAGTAACGATATCTTAAAAATCCTCGAGGATCCCTCAAGCTATATCGAAAGCCGCGACTACCTGAGCTGGGAGCGGTTCTTCACCGATGTGTTGATCAAATACTCGGCAGACACTCGCTACGCCTACAGAAAGGTAAAGCTCAATGAGCAGTACCTGAGGCCGCAGGCGATGAATGCAGTTGCAAACGTCTTGCCCGAGTGCCTGAAGGCAGACTAGATACAGCGGGGAGGGCCAAGTTGGTCCTCCCCGCTTTTGTTACGCCTTCTTGATCACGTACGCCAATCCAATATCGCAGGCACAGCGTACGATTGACGCGAAGAACCACGATGCTGGCAGCGTCATAAGCAGAGGCTTGCTCACGCTCGGCTCCAGCCCCCTTTGGCGCGCCGTATAACCAATCCACATCAGCAGCACAATAGCAGCTCACGCCACGGCTTCGGCCTAAACGTATACCCGGCAAGAACAAAGAACACCGGCATGTGAAAAAGCCCAGACCACCAAGCGGTCTGGGCTTAATAAACGATGGTGCTCCATGGCGGATTCGAACCGTCGACCTTGGGATTAGAAGTCCCCTGCTCTATCCAACTGAGCTAATGGAGCAAATAGCCGCACGCCCAAGCAAGCGCAAGCCTGTCAGGCACAAGTAATTATAACCTAGTTGAACTGCTCGCGATACGCCTTGCAGACCTCATCAACCGGGCCGTCCATGCGAAGGTCACCCTTCTCAATCCAAACGGCACGCTGGCAGATGCGCTCAACCTGCTCCATAGAGTGCGAAACGAACAGAACCGTCACGTCGCCGCTCTGGATAAAGTGCTGGATACGGTCCTCGCACTTCTGCTGGAAGAACACATCACCGACGGACAACGTCTCGTCAACGATCAGAATATCGGGCTCGGTAATCGTCGCGATTGCAAAGGCGATACGCGCCACCATGCCCGAGGAGAAGTTCTTAAGCGGCATATCGACAAAGTTCTGCAGCTCAGCGAATTCGATAATGCCGTCAAAGTTGGCATCGATGAACTCCTTGGTATAGCCAAGCAGGGCGCCGTTCAGATAGATGTTCTCGCGGGCGGTCAGCTCGGGGTCAAAACCAGCACCAAGCTCAATCAGCGGCGCGATGTTACCGTGCACCTTAACGCTGCCCTCGCTTGGCTCAAGCACGCCAGCGATAATCTTGAGCATCGTAGACTTGCCGGAGCCATTGGTGCCGACCAGACCCACGACCTCGCCACGATGAATATCAAACGAGATATGCTTAAGCGCCCTAAACTCCTCAAAGAACAACTCATGCTTGGCAAGCTTAATGAAGTACTCCTTGAGGTTGGTCAGCGACTCGGACGCCATGTTAAAGATCATGGTGACGTCGTCGACCTCGACAGCCAGAGGCTGCTCGCTGTAATCAACAACAGATTCAGTCATCACAGCACTCCTTAGATGTAGAGGATGAACTTGCGCTCGGACTTATGGAACACGGTATAGCCAATAATAAGCGCAAGAACCGCCCAGGCAACGCACATACCAAACGTCATAAGCGAGGGCGTAGTCTGGAACAGGAAGATATCGCGCATAAACTGCAGGTAGTTGAACATGGGGTTCGCATACATTAAGATACGTACGAGATGCGGCATTTGCGCAATATAGTCAGTCGTCCAGAAGATGGGCGTAATGTAAGTCCACGCCGTAATGACGACGCTCCACAGATGCATAACGTCGCGGAAGAAGACCGTAAGGGCAGAGAGCATCATGCCCAGGCCCATGCAGAAGCACATAAGCAGCAGCAGGCAAACCGGCAGCAGAATCAGGTGCCAAGAAGGCATAACGCGGAACCACAGCATGACGATGGCGACGGCGACCAGCGAGAAGGCAAAGTTGACCAGCGAGAAGAGCACCTTCTGCACCGGGAAGACCCAGCGGTGCACCTTAACCTTCTTGAGCAGAGGGGCAGCGCCCACGATCGACGTCAGGGCCTGGTTCGTAGACTCGGACATGACGGCAAAGGTAATGTTACCCACGATCAAGTACAGCGGGTACATCTCGGGCGTCATTGAGCCATTGCGACCCTGGCCAAAAATCGTCGAGAACACGATGGCCATGACGATCATCATCAGCAGCGGGTTGAGCACCGACCATGCGACGCCCAGAACGCTACGGCGATACTTGATCTTAAAATCCTTGGTAACCAGCTGACGAAGGATAAACGCGTCCTTCTCAAATTCGTTCTTAGCAAACGTCGCAGGCAGACTGCGAGTTTCTTGTTGCTTTGTCTGATCCGACACGGATGCAACTCCTTTACTCGTAATCGTTGACAAACGAACAGTATAGACCCGACGGCCATGCAAACGATTCGCGCAACAAAACTGGAGAACTAACCCACATCTTAGGATGCCAAGCCCAAACGGCTATACTTTCAAGGATTGAACGTATAAGGAGCATTGAGTGAATTCTGAATCCATCGCCGTCATCATCCCCTGCTACAACGAAGCGCCCACGATCGGCAAAGTCATCGACGACTTTCACCGCGAGCTTCCGCAAGCGACGGTCTATGTCTATGACAACAACTCGTCGGACGATACCTCACGCATCGCCACCGAGCACGGCGCCACGGTCCGCTTTGAGCCCCGTCAGGGAAAGGGCAACGTATGCCGCCAGATGTTTCGCGACATCGACGCCGATTGCTACCTGATGGTCGACGGCGACGACACCTACCCCGCCGAGGCGGCCAAGGCCCTCTGCGAGCCCATCCTTAACGGTACGGCCGACATGACCGTAGGCGATCGCCTTTCAAACGGCACCTACGCCGAGGAAAACAAGCGCGCCTTCCACGGCTTTGGCAACAATCTGGTCCGCGCCATGATCAAGTGGATCTATGGCTACAGCTTCGATGACGTCATGACCGGCTACCGCGCCATGAGCCGCCCGTTCGTTAAAACCTTCCCAGTGCTTTCCGAGGGCTTTCAGATCGAAACCGAGCCACCGGGTAGACCAGCGGGCCCACGCAAGTGAGCAGCAGGACGGCCCCGAGCAGAACCAGCCCAAGCACGGCGGCCCGGTTTTGCAGGTACATCTTCCACGCTTCACGCAGGGGGGACTCTTCCTTGTATTCCCAAGCGGCGCTTT
>USFK01000127.1 GCA_900553935.1 uncultured Collinsella sp. | reverse complement strand
CCCGCCGCGCCCGGAAAGCGCCAATAGCGCGCAGGACCCGCGCCGGCAGGAGCGTCGTTGATGTCGAGCGGCTCGAGCTCGCCCAGTCCCGTCGCAGCGGCCCCGGCATTGATGCGCGCCCGCAGCTCGTCGCTCGGCACGGTATCGCTCACGTCCCACAGCTCGGGATTGAGCGCGGGCGCGTGAGGGTCCACAGCGCAATGCGAGCTCGTGCGCTCGTCGCCAATGGGCATGTATTCGATAAAGCGCAGGTGGATGGGGCGGTCGAGCGTGAGCCGCGCAAGGGCCGCCACATCCTGGTTGAGTCGGCGCACCACAACGCAGTTGACCTTAACGGGCTCAAAGCCCCAGGTCAGCGCCGCGTCGATGCCCGCCATGGTCTGCTCGAGCCGACCCAGGCGCGTGATCTTTCCAAAGAGCGTAGGGTCGAGCGTGTCGAGTGAAATGTTGACGCGGTTAAGGCCGGCATCTTTGAGCTGCGGCGCCAGCTTGGGCAGCAAGGCGCCGTTGGTGGTAAGCGAGATGTCCTCGATCTGCGGAATCGCGCGGATGTCGCGAATGAGCGGAATGATACGGCGGCTGACCAGCGGCTCGCCGCCCGTCAGGCGCACGCGGCGAATGCCCTCCCCCGCCACCAGGCGCACAAAGCGGGCGATTTCCTCGGCGCTGAGTAGCTCGTCGTGTGCACGGGGCGCCACGCCATCGGCCGGCATGCAGTAAATGCAGCGGAAATTGCACTTGTCGGTAACGGCAATGCGCAGGTAGTTGATATCGCGGCCAAAGCCGTCATGTTGCACGCGCCCGTCCACGCAGCCCTCCCCTCACGCGGCGTTTTATTCTTCGAAAAACATAATACCCCACGAGAGAATCATGCCGACACCCGTACGACAGGACAGGTTGCTTTGAGCAAAACGGACTTCCCAAGCCCATCCTCAGCATACAAACCATCACAACATTCGATGCTTTTCCCGTTTTTGGCAAAAAGCGCCGAATGTTGTGATGGTTTGCCTGCCCACGGTACCCCGTAGAAGGACCAAAGCGTCCCTAAAGACCGCCGTCCCAGTGACGAATCACGAATTCTCGCAGGTCGTTCTGCCGCTTTTGGAACGCTTCGCTTCGGTCGCACCTGAGGCCCATAGCGAGCGCGATGGCGTTCATCGCCCGGTGCAATTGCAGCTGGTGGGCAAACTGAGTCCCGGTGAGGACGATCATCCTAAAGCCCAGCGCGCTCAGCACGGTCATACGCTCCGCGTCCGACACGCTGCGCTGTTTATCAAGATGGTCCGAGCCGTTGTATTCAATCCCCGTACCGCTCGCAGGCGCATATACGTCGATCTCGAAATACCCGGCCTTTGCGAGATACTTGAACTCGTTGGGAACATCGACCCTATGGTTGAGCTCGATCTTGGCGTATCCCAGCCCGCCCTGGGAACGTTTTGCTACGACCATGATTGCGGTGGCCGTCTCCATGGGCGAACGCGAGCCATCGTGCACGCGCCTGAGCACGGCGGCCGCGCGTACAGCCCCCTGACAAGATCGGTTCTCATTGCAATAAGCAATCAAGTCGGCAACGGTATACCTCTGCCCCATCTCGATATAATCGCCTGTCGACAGATGATTCAAATGGTACCGGGCACAGATCTCGTAGCCATATTCCAGCTGCTCGGGCTCGCTCATCCACGAACCCGCTTGGACAAAGCACATGACCTCATCAACCACCAGAAGGTCCTCTGCCACCTCGATAAGATGGCCTGGAGGTACCGGCGCTCCAAACACGTGGCACCTAAATCCAGCCGGCGTCGAGCGCTCAAAATCGAAGTTGACGAGCGTGTCGATATGATCGAGCTCTTCTCGTGGAATACCAAGCGAAACCAGATAGTCGGTAACGATCCCGACTGCCGTTGAAGCCCTCAGCCCCTTGGCATCGAGCCCCAATTTGGGCAGGCCCGCAGTTGGCTCCGCCTCGTTAGCAAGCGAGTCCTCATCGTATAGGCTGCTTGCTCGCGAGAGCGGCTCGGACGGGCGCGCCACGTTGTGGTACAGCCAGGCAGTCTTATGGGACAGGACGATCGGCAGGTCCATGAGCCCTCCAATGGAGTCGGATAACCAATCTTATTCCCCTGCCCACGGGTCCGCACGCCTTCGCGCGCAAGAAAGCGATTCCACCCGATCGAGTGGCAGAAAAACCATCACAACATTCGATGCTTTCCCCGATTTTGGCAAAAAACGGCGAATGTTGTGATGGTTCGAGGCGAGGTGAGGAGCATGGAGGGGTCAAAGCATCGTGCTTGGAGCGTGACTTTTTTCGCCCCGTCGTCGTCACAAACCTTGACTCTACAATCGTTGTAGGGTTTTCACTACACTGGTAGCTAAACGAACCAATCCAGAAAGTGCCCCGCCCATGGAACACGACCTCACACGCGGCAATGTCCTTAAGACCATCGCGGTCTTTGCCCTGCCCTATATGCTCTCGTACTTTTTGCAGATGCTCTACGGCATGGCCGACCTGTACATGATGGGACAGTTTAGCGGCGCCGCCGGCATCACCGCCGTGGGCAACGGCGCGCAGACGCTCTATATCATTACTGTGACGCTCGTGGGCCTGGCCATGGGAACGACGGTCATCGTCGGCCACGCCGTGGGTTCGCGCCGCTTCGACCGCGCCGAGGTTGCCATCGGCAACACCATCACGCTCTTTATGGGTGTCTCGGTGGTGCTGGCCGCCATCTTGTTTGCACTGTGCCCGCAGATCGTGGCGCTCATTGGCACGCCGGCCGAGGCAGTTGAAGGCACCGCTGCTTACCTGCGCATCTGTTTTGTCGGCATTCCCTTTATCGCCGCCTACAACATCCTCTCGGCTATCTTTCGCGGCCTAGGCGATTCGCGCTCGCCCATGTACGTGATCGGCGTGGCGTGCATCATCAACATCGCGCTCGACTTTTTGTTTATCGGCCACATGGGACTCGGCCCCGTGGGCGCGGCGCTCGGTACGGTAACCGCCCAGACGGCAAGCGTGGCCCTCGCACTCGTGTGGCTCAAGAGCCGCCGCACGCATATCCACCTCAAGCGCAGCGACCTGCGCCCCCAGCCCGAAGTGCTCGGTAGCATCCTTAAGATCGGTGTGCCCGTGGCCGTGCAGGACGGCTGCATCCAGGTGGCGTTTATGTTTATCACCGTCATCGCCAACCACCGAGGGCTCGTCGACGCCGCCGCCGTGGGCCTGGTCGAAAAGATGATCAGCTTTTTGTTCATTGTGCCGAGCTCCATGGGCGCCACCGTCAGCGCACTCACGGCGCAAAACGCCGGCGCGGGCAAGGGTGACCGCGCACGTCAGGTGCTCAAGGATGCCATGACCATCTCGGTAGTGTACGGCTGCCTGATCACGGTGCTGATGTGGCTGGTGGCGCCGGCGTTTATTGGCTTTTTTGCCAAGGACCCCGCGGTAGTCGCGGCCGGCACCGGCTATATTCACAGTTATATTTTCGACGCAATCTTTGCCGGCATCCACATTTGCTTTAGCGGCTTTTTCGCTGCATACGGCAAGAGCTACATCGGCTTTGCGCACAACGTGCTGGCCGTGGCGCTCATTCGCGTGCCGGGTGCGTGGTTGCTGTCGAAGGCCTATTCCGACACGCTGTTCCCCATGGGCATCGCCTCGCCGTGCGGGTCGATTCTGTCGGCGACCATCTGCGTGATTGCATTTACCGTGCTCAACCGCCGCGGAACTTTTGACAAGCTGGTGGCGTAGCGAGGCGACGCAGGCCTAGCGCCTCTCCCCTGTTTTACCGAAAGGAGCGGTCCTGTGACCGACATGCCAAGCGAACACACCGAGGGCCTGCTCCGCATTGGCGAGGTGGCGCGCTTGCTCAATTTGAGCGTGGGCACACTGCGCCATTACGAACAGATGGGGCTATTGGAGCCGGCATATGTCGATCCGACGAGCGGGTACCGCTACTACGGATCCCGGCAGCTCTCCACCCTCAACACCATCGGCAACCTGCGCGTTCTCGACTTGCCGTTGGCGCAAATTCGCGAGTTTGTCACTACGCGCGATATGGATTTGATGCAACGGCAACTGACCAAGCAACAGGAGTTAATTGAGCACAGGCGGCGTGAGTTGGAGCGCATGTCGCGCAAGATTGACCAGCGGCTTGCCTTGCTTCATGGCGCTTTGAATGCTGATCTCGACACCATTAGCGAAATCGAGGAACCCGAACTTCGCTGCGCCACGCTGCACGAGCGCGTCAATCCCACCGACGCCTATTCGCTGGGATGGCATATCCGCCAGCTTCAGCAGGGGCAGCACGAAACCTTTGCCTATCTGGGCAATCTGGGTGTGGGTATCGCGCCCGAACGCCTGGCAGCCGGTGACTTTAATGGCTACGACGAGGTCTTTCTGCTGCTCGATGACACCGATGATTACTTGGGCGATGTTGAGACGCGACCTGCCGCGCGCTGCCTGACCATAAGCTTCCGCGGCACGCACGGGCAAGCAGCCCCACGCTACGAGCAGCTGCTCAGCTATATGCGCGAGCACGGCCTGGCACCCGCCGGTCCCTCACGCGAGATCGCCCTCATCGATGACATCATCAGCGACGACCCGGCAACCTACGTGACGCAGATCACGGTGCCCGTTTCCCCGTCCAAATAAAATCCGCCCGAAAGGTATCATGCTTTCCGGGCGGATCTTCAATTTGGTTATCGATGCGCTAAGCCCGGGGCACCTCGCCAGTAGCCAAGATCCGCTCGAGCGCATCCTCGTCCAGTACGGGCACACCCAACTGCTCGGCTTTGGTGAGCTTGGAGCCCGCTTTGGGGCCGGCGACCAGATAGCTCGTCTTCTTCGACACGCTGCCCGAAACCTTGGCGCCAAGCACCTTGAGCGCCGCGCCCGCCTCGTCGCGAGTGCGGTTGACGAGCGTGCCAGTCAGCACAAACGTCAGGC
>USFK01000126.1 GCA_900553935.1 uncultured Collinsella sp. | reverse complement strand
ATCAAATATATTGCGGGCGGGCACGCGGCCCTCTCGGGTTCGGGGCGCTACGCACCGGATTGGTTGTCTGAATAAAAGAAAGTGAAGGCCCCTTTCGGGGCCTTCTTTTTTAGAGGAATTCGCCGACTCGGTGGACTTCGGGTTCGAGGTCTACGTCGAATTGGTCTTTGACGGTTGTTTGGATGTGGCGGATGAGTTCGTCGACATCGGCGGCGGTGGCGTGGTCGGCGTTGACGATGAAGCCGCAGTGCTTTTCGCTCACCTGCGCGCCGCCGATGGCGTGTCCTCGCAGGCCGGCGTCCATGATGAGCTTGCCGGCAAAGTAGCCCTCGGGGCGCTTGAAGGTGGAGCCGGCACTCGGCATGTCGAGCGGCTGCTTGTCCTCGCGGCGCTGGCGGTAGTCGTCCATGTCGGCCTTGATCATCGCGGCGTTGCCCGGGGCGAGATTGAAAGTGGCCGAAAGCACGACGAAACCGTCGTCGGCAATGCGGCTCTTGCGATAGCCCAGGTTGAGCTCATCGACATCGAACTCAATAATGCTGCCGCTACCGCGGGTGCCGTCGTCGAGCATGCGGGCGGGCTTGTAGACGCGCACGGACTCCAGCACATCGGCCATGCAAGCGCCGTATGCTCCGGCGTTCATGTAGCAGGCACCGCCGACCGATCCGGGAATGCCCGAGATGGGCTCCATGCCGGTAAGGCCGGCCTCGGCTGCCGCGGCTGCGACATCGGAAAGCAAGGCGCCGGCTGCCGCCGTGACGTGCGTGCCGTCGACCGTAATGTCGGAGAGGCCCTCGCCCAGCGCTACGACGACGCCGCGGATGCCCTTGTCGCCGACGAGCAAGTCGGAGCCGTTGCCCACGATGGTGAGTGGTAGATTGCAGCGATAGCAGGTATCGAGCGTGGCGACGAGGCCCTGCTCAGTATCGGGCGTGACAAAGACGTCGGCCGGACCGCCGATCTTAAACGTGGTGTGCTCGCGCATGGGCTCGCTCATCAGCACGTTGTCCTCGCCGGCAACGCCAGCGAGCGCGCACAGCAGGTCCTCGTTAAAAAAATCGTTCTCGTGCATACGAATATCCGCCTTTTGGTGGTCGTTGTCATCAATCGATTGCAATATACCCCACCCGGACGGATTTGGTGCGCTGGCGGCGATAAAACAGCCGTCCACCGGATTGGTAAAGTGTTTATCACCGAGGTAGAGGGGTAGTCGCTATACTTTCAAGAGATTGCGCGTAAACCCGGAAGGAGCGAGATGGCCAACAAAGTCACCCTCAAGCAGATCGCCCAGGAGGTGGGGCTTTCCCCCTCGTCGGTCTCGCTTGTTCTCAATAATCGGCCCTGTCGCATCTCGGAAGAAAACCGCAAGCTCATCAAAGAGGTCGCGGCGCGCAACCACTATGTTCCCAACCAGATTGCGCGCAGCCTGGTCATGCGCGAGTCGCGCACGCTGGGCCTTATCGTCCCTAACATCGAGAGCCGCTTTTTTGCCTCGCTCGCCGGTAGCCTGGAAAAGCGCTGCCGCGAGGACGGCTATGCGCTCTTCATTACCAGCTCGGGCGGAAGCGCCGATGACGATCTGGAGCTGCTGCGCCAGCTGGTGACGCGCGGCGTTGATGGCGTCTTCCTGGTGGTGGGTGACGAGTTCTCCGATGACCGCGCCCTGCGCGAAGAGGTCAGCCACCTGCCCATCCCGGCCGTAATGGTCGACCGTGCCATTGAGGGGCTCGAGTGCGACAAGGTGATGTTCGACCACGAGATGGGCGGCTATATGGCCACCCGCTATCTGATCGAGCAAGGCCACCGCCGTATTGCCTGCCTGGTTAATGCCCGCCGTTCCAATACGGGTCGCAAGCGACTTGCCGGCTATGAGCGCGCGCTGCGCGAGGTTGGCCTGCCGATCGACGCGCGTTTGGAGTTTGAGAGCGAGTACTACATTCCGAGCGCATACGAGGCCTCGGAGGCAGTGCTCGCAACTGACGCCACTGCCGTGTTCGCAAGCTCGGATAACATTGCCCTCGGTTTGCTCAAGCGCTTGCACGAGATGGGGAAGAGCATCCCGGGCGATATCTCGGTGGTGAGCTATGACAACTCGGCGGCCGACGTTCTCTTTGAGCCGGCACTGACCGCGATTGAGCAGGACCCTGGTGTCCTTGCGGAGCATGCTTTTGGCTGCATGTCCAAGCGTCTTGCCGGTAGGGGCGGCAGGCGTGCCGAAGAGGTCGTTCTGGAGCCGGAGCTTATCGTTAAGGACAGCGTGCTCGAGCTTACTAAACACAACTAAACACGTTTATCAATTTGCAGAGACCGAATGTGGAGCACCTGTGACAATCAACGCCGCAGGTGAATGTCGCGTTTTGCTAATCGATGGGATTGATAAGGGTGGTAAAACGTTTTTTCACCATGATAAAACGTTTTAGCAAATATACTGGTCCCAACGAAAGGTTGCCGTATTGGAGGGTGACCGCACAGCGAAGGGACATAAACAATGGCTAAAACACTGGGGACGCCGTGGCAAAAGCTGGGCCACGAGGTGCCGGCTTCCGAGCTCGAGGGCGTCGACCTGTATTGGCGCGCATCGAACTATCTGTCCGTCGGTCAGATCTACCTTCGCTCTAACCCGCTAATGCGCCCCGACTTTGTCGACGAGAAAACCGGTGAGGTGCGCGACTTCGGTCGTCCGGACGTTAAGCACCGCCTGGTTGGCCACTGGGGCACCACGCCCGGCATCAACTTCCTGCTCGGTCACGTCAATCGACTGATCGCCGACCACAACCAGAATGCTATCTTCTTGATGGGCCCTGGTCACGGTGGCCCCGCCGGTACTGCTCAGTCGCTGCTCGACGGCACCTACCGCGAGATTCGCCCCGACATCACCAATGACGAGGCAGGCCTGCAGAAGTTCTTCCGCCAGTTCTCCTATCCCGGCGGCATCCCGAGCCACTTTGCGCCCGAGACGCCCGGTTCCATCCACGAGGGCGGCGAGCTCGGCTACACGCTCAGCCACGCTTACGGTGCCGTCATGGACAACCCGAGCCTGTTGGCCGTGGCCGTGGTGGGCGACGGCGAGTCCGAGACCGGCCCGCTCGCGACCTCTTGGCAATCCAACAAGCTCGTGAACCCGGCAACCGACGGTATCGTTTTGCCGATCCTGCACCTCAACGGCTACAAGATCGCCAACCCCACCATCCTCGCCCGCGTGTCCGATGAGGAGCTCACCAAGTTCTTTGAGGGCATGGGCTATAAGCCGCACTTCTTTGTCGCCGGCTTTGACGACGAGAGCCACGCAAGCATTCATGCGCGTTTCGCTGCCCTGTTTGAGCAGGTCTTCGATGAGATCTGTGACATCAAGGCAACCGCGCAGGCCCAGGCCGCCGCAGGCGAGACCGTGGTCCGCCCGGCCTACCCCATGATCGTCTTCCGCACGCCCAAGGGCTGGACCTGCCCCAAGCAGATCGACGGCAAGAAGACCGAGGACTCCTGGCGCGCGCATCAGGTGCCGCTGGCGAGTGCCAAGGACACCCACGAGCACTTCCGCGTGCTGCGCGAGTGGCTGCGTTCCTACAAGCCCGAGGAGCTCTTTACGCCCGAGGGCCAGGTGCGCCCCGAGGTGACGGCCTTTATGCCGACCGGCGAGCTGCGCATCGGCGCCAACCCCAACGCGAACGGCGGTAAGGTGCGTCGCGAGCTCGAGCTGCCCGATATTCATGCCCACGAGGTCCCCGTCGCCGAGAAGGGCCACGGCTGGGGCTCCACCGAGGCCGCCCGTGTCTTTGGTGAGTACACCGCCGACGTTTTGGCCAAGAACATGGACGACTTCCGCATCTTTGGTCCCGATGAGACCGCGTCCAACCGCCTGCAGGCTGCCTACAAGGTGACCAAGAAGCAGTGGGATGCCGGCTTCTACGAGGACGACGCCAACGATGAGCTGCTGGCCGGCTCCGGTAAGGTTGTCGAACAGCTGTCCGAGCACCAGTGCGAGGGCTTCCTCGAGGCCTACGTGCTCACCGGCCGCTCCGGCGTGTGGAGCTCCTACGAGAGCTTTGTCCACGTGGTCGATTCCATGGTCAACCAGCACTGCAAGTGGCTCGAGGCCACCAAGCGCGAGATTCCGTGGCGTGCGCCCATCAGCGGCCTCAACATTTTGCTGTCGAGCCATGTCTGGCGTCAGGACCACAACGGTTTCTCTCACCAGGACCCCGGCTTTATCGACCTGCTGCTCAACAAGGCCAACGATACGCATATCGTGAATGCTTACTATCCGGCCGACGCCAACATGGCGCTTGCCGTGGCCGAGCGCGTCTACCAGTCCACCGACTGCGTCAACGCCATTTTCTGTGGCAAGCAGCCCGCCCCGACTTTCCAGACGGTTGACGAGGCCTGCGCCGAGCTCGCCGAGGGCGTGGCGACGTGGGAGTGGGCATCGACCGCCGACTCGCTCGCCGAGGCCGACGTCGTGGTCGCCACGTGCGGCGACGTGCCGACGCTCGAGGCTCTGGCCGCAACCGATATGCTGCGCGAGCTGGGCATCAAGGTATGGTTCGTCAACGTGGTCGATCTGCTCAAGATCCAGAACGTCTGCGAGAACGACCAGGCTCTCAGCGACGAGCGCTGGGCTGAGCTGTTCGGCTGCGGCGAGAAGCCCGTCCTCTTCGCGTTCCACGCCTATGCCGGCACGATTCGCCGCCTGATCTGGAACCGCCCCGGCCACGATGCCTTCCGCGTCCACGGCTACGAGGAGAAAGGCTCCACGACAACGCCGTTCGACATGCTGCGCCTGAACAACATGGACCGCTGGACACTGGCCGCCGACGTGCTGCGCATGGTCGACGCCGATAAGTTTGCCGAGCAGATTGATAAGTGGGAGGCATTCCGCACCGAGGCCTTTGAGTTCGCGTGCGATGAGGGCTACGATCACCCGGCCTTCACCGACTGGGTCTGGCCCGACGCCGCAGCTGCAACCGCTGCCGACGGCGCACTCTCCGCAACGCAGATGACCGCGGGCGACAACGAGTAGGTAGGCATCCGGGA
>USFK01000125.1 GCA_900553935.1 uncultured Collinsella sp. | reverse complement strand
GGCAGATGCCGGAACACACCGAAGGCCCGCTGCTGGAACAGCTGCGGGAGCTGACCCGGGGCGGGGCAGAGGCAGCAGTGTCTGAGCCATTCTACGCACCTTTTTAAAAATCAAGTGAATTTTAGGAGCTGACACAGAACTTCCCCCTTCGACAGGGCCGTTGTGCTACAATTGCCGCAGGCGCGGCGCGTGGGATCGGCTGCGCCGGGATTTCCGGTGGAAAGGGGGGAAAAGAACCAGAAAAAGGGAGGGGACCAGCATGGATGTGCGCCAGAGAACCGAAGAGATCGAACACCTGACCTTTGCACCGTGGGCGACCTTCAGCGATGCCAGCCGCGGCCGGGCGGTGCCGGAGCCGCAGGATCCGCTGCGCCCGGTGTTTCAGCGTGACCGCGACCGGGTGCTGCACTGCAAGGCGTTCCGCCGCCTGAAGCAAAAGACCCAGGTATTCCTGTCCCCGGAAGGGGACCTGTACCGTACCCGGCTGACCCATACGCTGGAGGTGTCGCAGATCGCCCGCACCATTGCCCGCGCCCTGCGCCTGAACGAGGACCTGACCGAGGCCATCAGCCTGGCCCATGACCTGGGCCACACGCCCTTTGGCCATGCCGGCGAGCGTTTCCTCAACGAAATCTATCACGAGCGTACGGGTCGTTATTTTTTCCATAACGTGCAGTCCGTCCGCGTGCTCGACGCGCTGTACGGCCGCAACGTGTCGCTCCAGACGCTCGACGGCGTGCTGTGCCATAACGGCGAGTACGAGCAGCGTGTCTTTGAACTCTCGGACATGGCGTCGTTTGACCAGTTCGACCGTACCGTCGAGGACTGCATCGCCACGGGCTATGGCGCGATCGAGCACCTGCGCCCCATGACCCTCGAGGGCTGTGTGGTGCGTATCTCGGATATCCTCGCCTACGTCGGTCGTGATCGTCAGGACGCCATTGCGGCGGGCCTGCTGTCGCCCGACGCTTTTGACGATGGTCGGGGCGGCGCCTATAACAGCTGGATTCTCACGCACGCTTCCATCGATATCGTTGAGCATAGCTATGGCAAACCGCGTATCGAGATGAGCGAGGACCTGTTTGAGGAGATCCGCCGGGCGAAGCGCGAGAACTACGAGAAGATCTATAGCAAGGGCGGTATCGAAGGCGATTCTGAGGCAGAGTTGCGTGAGGCTTTCGAAAAGCTCTACGACCGTTGCCTGCAGGATCTAAATAAAGGCGACGAGTTCTCTTACATCTTTAAGCATCATGTTTCGCGCATTGAGCAGCAGCTTTCCTACTACGATCGCACCTATGCCTGGCAGGACGACAAGGATCAGGCCGTCGTCGATTACATCGCAAGCATGACGGATGGTTATTTCTGCGAGCTGACGAGCAAATTGTTCCCAGGTCTAAAGTTTCCGCACCGCACCTATATTAACGAACGGTAGTTCGTATCCTTTCGGTATACTATTGGTCAACAACGATTTTGATTAATGCACGGGATGGCTATGGACGACCTTTTTTCTGCTTCGACGCGCGAGCGCTCCTTTAAAAATGCGCCGCTTGCGGTGCGTATGCGCCCCAATTCGCTCGACGAGTATGTGGGCCAGCAAAAGGCCGTCGGTAAGGGCTCATGGCTGCGTGCCGCGATTGAGCACGACGTGCTATCGAGTGTGATTCTGTATGGGCCAGCCGGTACGGGCAAGACGACGCTGGCCCACATTATTGCTAACCATACCAAGAGCGAGTTTGTTGAGGTCAGCGCCGTGACGGGCACCGTGAAGGACTTGCGCCGCGTGATTGACGAGGCAAAGACGCGCCTGAATACGTATGACCGTCGCACCATTCTTTTCATCGACGAGATTCATCGCTTCTCTAAGTCGCAGCAGGATGCCTTGCTGCATGCGGTTGAGAACCGCACCGTTATTATGATTGGCGCCACGACGGAGAACCCGTACTTCGAGGTCAACTCGGCACTGTTGTCGCGCGGGCGCGTGGTGGAGCTTGAGCATCTGAAGGACGAGGATATCGCCAGGCTTATTGAGCGTGCGCTCGAGGCGCCGTTGGGTTTGAACGGTAAGTTCTCTGCCGATGAGGATACGGTTAAGACCATCTGCACGTTGGCTGCGGGTGATGCACGCTCGGCCCTGACGACACTCGAGCTGGCGAGCGAGATTGCCGTCACGCGTCCCGATATCGAGGGAACGCCAGCGCCTGCGGCGGGGGAGCGCTATCCCATTACCGTGGATGACGTGAAGATTGCCAATCCGCGCCGTGGGTTTTCGTATGACAAAAATGGTGACATGCACTACGACATTATCAGTGCATTCATCAAGTCCATGCGCGGCAGCGACCCCGATGCCACCATTTATTGGCTCGCGCGAATGATTGATGCGGGTGAGGATCCTAAGTTTATCGCTCGCCGCATTATGATTCAGGCTTCTGAGGACGTTGGTAATGCCGATCCGCAGGCACTTTTGGTGGCGCATGCCGCATTTAAATCTGCTGAAGTTATTGGCTATCCTGAATGTCGCATTAACCTGGCACAAGCTGCGCTCTATGTGTGCTTGGCGCCCAAGTCCAATGCGTGCGAGGCCTCGATCGATGCGGCGCTAGCCGATATCCACAGCAGTGGTCTTCGCGAGGTGCCCAGCTACCTGCGCGATCGCCATCGCCCTGGTAGCGATGAGTACGGCGTTTACAAGTATCCGCACGATTATCCCGAAGGCTGGGTCGATCAGCGCTACTTGCCCGAAGGCCTGGAGCGTGGTTCCTTTTGGCAGCCTGCCGGCCGTGGTTGGGAAGAGTGGCGTGTGGAGCAAAGCGAACGTGACCGTAGCGGTAACGCGCCCAAGTAGGTCATTGGCACCTCGCACATTCCCTTTGGGTATCTTTCTCCTTCTTTGGGGTACCATGAACAGCGTCTGTATTTCGATTTTTCCGGGAGGCTTGTATGAGTCCCATTCAAATCGCCTTGCTGCTGCTCGCCGTTGCCGGCGTGTGGGCTATTGTTGAGCTTGCGCTCACCCTGCGCAAAACCCGCACCGTTGTCGATTCGCTCGATAAGACCGTAACCGACCTCAACAACACCATCGCCGAGGCACAGCCGGTGGTGGCAAAACTCGACGGCGCTGTCGACGAGCTTACACCGGCACTTGCCCAGATGGAGCCGCTGCTTAAGTCGAGCAAGACCGCCGTTGACGCCCTGACGTCCAACCTCGTTGAGGTTGAGGCCGTCGTTCGCGACATTTCCGAGGCCACGGGCAGTATGGCCGAGGCCAGCAACGCCGTGTCGAGCGTGACCGATTCTGCCGCCGGTGCCGTGCAGAAGCTGTTCAATAAGGTGAAGGCACCTGCACCTGACGCCGAGCGCAAGCTCGCCGCTGCCGCTGCGGAGGCCGAGCAGCCCACCGAGCGCGTCCTAATTGGCGAGGACGAGGCCGCCGCGGGCGACGATGATGGCCAGAAGTCTGTAGCCAAGCCGGCTCAGTATTACACGTATACGCCCGCCGAGACCTCTGAGGAGTCCTGCGATGAGTAGCGAAGCAACCTGCCCCATCACGTTGACCGTTGCCGGCGACCCGCGTCTCGCTCGCCTTGTGCGCATGACTGCCGCCAACGTTGGTGCCCTGTGCTCTATGTCTGTTGATCGCATCGAGGACATCCGCATGGCTGCCGAGGAGGCTTTCATCTTTGGTTGTACCGCGGTCGACTGCGATGACATCACCATCAAATTCGATGTCGATGAGACCCACGTTGGCATGACTATTACCTTTGGCGATCAGGCTACGGTCGATGAAGACGACCAGGCTGCGGTGTATGCCGAGCTCATCCTCGCAAGCGTGTGCGACTTCTATGAAAAGACTGCGGCGCCCCTGACGCTTTCCCTCGACCTCAAGGCGGATATCTAATATGACCGAACGTTCCCGGAGCGGCAAGACCGCTTGGGACAAGGAGAAAACCCGCGAGCTGTTTCGCCGCTACAAGGAGACCGGTGATCCGGACGCACGCGAGCAGCTCGTCATGTCCCATATGAACCTGGTAAGGTTTCTTGCCAACAAATTTAAGAATCGCGGCGAGCCACTCGACGACCTCATGCAGGTCGGCTATCTGGGTTTGCTCAAGGCTATTGACCGCTTTGACCCCGAGCGCGGACTCGAGTTCACGACGTTTGCGACACCCACTATCCTGGGCGAGATCAAACGCCATTTTCGCGACAAGGGCTGGAGCGTACGCGTGCCGCGTCGTCTGCAGGAGCTCTCGGCCAAGGTCAACCAGGCTACTGACAAACTTACCAACGAGCTGCAGCGTTCGCCCAAGGTTGAGGAGATCGCTGAGTATCTAGATGTGACTGTCGATGAGGTCCTCGAGGCCATGGAATCGTCCTCGGCCTACACTTCGGTGCCCATCGAGGCCCCCGGTGCGTCCGATTCCGACGATGCCCCCTCGATTCTCGACCGTTACGCCGACGACGACAACGAGCTCGACTTTACCGATGACCGCCTGGTGATCGAGGAAGCCATTCGCGATTTCTCGCCGCGCGAGCGCGAGGTGATCGAGCTGCGCTTTGTGAAGGGCATGACCCAGATCGAGATCGCCAAGAAGCTGGGTATTTCTCAGGTGCAGGTTTCGCGTCTGCTGCGCCGCACGCTTAAGAAGATTCAGGACAAGATCGACCCCGACGGAGTGATGATTCGTTCATGAGTGAGCACCCCCAACAAACCGATCGCGTGCTGCGCGACACCCGCGTTCTGACGCTGCGCATTTGGGCTGTTGTCGGCTGCATTGTTATTGCTGCTGTCATCTTTAACCTTATGGGCATCCTGGCACCGGTTATTGAGTTTCTTGCCGTCGGCTCCATCATTGCTTTTGTGATGTCCCCGATCACCAACTGGCTCGAGCACCATGGCGTGAATCGCGGCATCGGTTCGCTTATTGCGCTAATTGTTGTTGTTGCCGTACTCGTCGGTGTCGTTTGCATCTTGTCGCCGATTCTCTTTGGTCAGATCATGGAAGTCCTGAGCCGCCTTCCCGAGCAGCTTCGTGTTGCGGGTGG
>USFK01000124.1 GCA_900553935.1 uncultured Collinsella sp. | reverse complement strand
TCTTGGGCGACCCCAACACGGGCCTCATCGTCGGCGGCACCATCCAGCTCATGTCCATGGGCGCCGCGGGCTTGGGCGGCTCGTCTGCCCCCGACTACGGCATGGCCGGTATGGTCGCGACCGTCACGGCCTGCATCACCGGTAACGGCGACATCTCCGTCGGCCTTGCGATCGGCGTCGTGGTCGCCATGCTCTATGTCCAGCTCGACGTCATCTTCAAGATCTACAACTCCTGGGTCTTCAAGGTCATTCGCGGCTATGCCGTCAAGCGCGAGTACAACAAGATGCTCGCCTCGTGCTTCCTTTCGCACCTGTGGCTCTTCCTCCAGGGCGCTCTGCCCATGATCATCGTGCTCGCCTTTGGCCAGCAGGCGGTCGAGGCCATCAACGCCTTCATGCCGCAGTGGTTCACCGACGGTCTCTCCATCGCCGCAGGCGTGCTGCCCGTCACCGGTTTCGCGATCCTGCTCACCTTCATGCCGGTCAACAAGTTCTACGCGTTCCTTATCGCCGGCTATGTCCTCGCTGCCTACCTCAACCTCTCCGTGCTCCCCATCGCTCTCTTGGGTGCTGTCGTGGCCATCGAGTACTTCCGCAACAAGTCTGAGGCCGCTCCCGTGGCCGCCGCTACCGTGAATGGAGGCGAGCTCGAAGATGAGTAACTTCTTCAAGCCCAAGGAATTCAAGGACTTCAACGAGGCTCCGGCCCCCGTACAACTCCCCGATGGCTCCTATGAGCCCGTCCTTACCGACGAAGACCTCAAGATCTGCTCGCGCCGTATGTGCCTGATGGATACGGTCTCGTACTCCTACGCCACGCAGAACGCCCCGTGCGCCATGTTCGCCTCCTACTACGCGCTTCGCAAGATCTACGGCAACGACGAGGACGCCTTCAACACCGCGATCCTGAACCAGCTCGACTGCGTGTTCAACGCCACGCCTCCCGTCTCGGGCCTGCTTCTCGGTGCCGGCCTCGCCATGGAGGATAAGGGCCACCTTAACGGCATCCATGCCGAGAACGACCTCAAGGTCGGCCTCATGGGCCCCATCTCCGGTATCGGCGACGTCTTTATCTGGATCCTGCCGATGACGATCCTCGGCTCCATCGCCGGCTATATGGCCCAGCAGGGAAGCCCCGTTGGCATCCTCCTGTGGCTGGCGGTCTGGGCCGCCCTGTACTTCTGGCGTATGCAGAACTACGTCCAGGGCTACAAGGCGGGCGCTTCCGTGGTGACCAAGATGGGCGATAAGCTCAACGTCCTCACCGACGCCGCCTCCATCCTCGGCCTTACCGTGGTCGGCTCGCTGATCTACAGCTCCGTCAAGCTCACCACGCCCCTCGTGTTCCAGTACGGCGAGATCTCGCTCGGTATCCAGGAGGGCGTGCTCGACCAGATCTTCCCCAACATCTTGGGTCTGCTCTTGGCCGTCGTGGTCTACAAACTGATCAAGAAGGGCGTCAAGCTCAACTGGATCATCCTTGGTATCCTTGCCGTGAGCTGCGTCTGCGCCGCCTTCGGTATCCTGGCCGCCTAAGTTCCTTCACTTTTCCTCCGTCGGTGGCTTCCCCCGACCGCCGACGGGGCTGTGGGCGCCATCCCACGGCCCCGGTGTTACGGTTCGTATCTGATTTGAGCGAACCGTTCCACCGCACCCGCCTTGCACGTCTCCTTACACGCTTGTGCGCGGCGGGTGCCATGGAACGGTTTGTTTAGCGGGGTTCACTCCCGCTGCTACATAAGGAGTTGGCTCATGAGGCAGGTAATCCTTGCGTCGCACCATAAATTTGCTCAGGGCTTGGCCGATACGCTGGAGTTTCTGGGCGCCAAGTGCGACTTTCACGTGATCTGCGCGTACGTGGACGATACGCCGCTCGAGCCGCAGGTCGAGGCCGTGTTCGACGCGATTTCTCCCGACGACGAGGTGCTCGTTTTGACCGACATCCTGGCAGGCAGTGTCAATCAGAAGTTTCTGCCCTACGTGGCCCCCAACGTCTTTGTGGTGGCGGGCGTCAATGTGGTCCTGGCGATGGAGCTCTGCCTGGCACCTGCGCCGCTCACGGCCGAGGGTATCCAGAACGCGATCGACATGGCCGGGCAGTCCATCAAACTCCTCAACACCATCCAGGTCGAGGACGACGAGGACGACGAGTAGCATCTGCCGCTCAGACGGCACATGCGGTTGGTCATTTAGTTCCAAAAGGAGATTCATATGCTCATCAGCGAGGTTATCCAACACGTCAAGGACTTCTCGACAGGCGTGGACTCGTTTACCGGCAAGGCAATCGACGACGCGACTACGCGCGACCAGGTGCTCTACAGCTCTACCGACACCGAGTGCACGGGCATCGTTACCTGCATCTGGCCCACGGCAGATATCATCCGCCGCGCTCAGGAGCTTGGCGCCAACCTGATCATCAGCCACGAGGCACTTTTTTGGAACCATGGCGACCATCAGGACGTGGTGGGCGATACCGTAACGTTCAAGGCCAAGAAGACCCTGCTCGACGAGTGGGGCGGTGCCGTCTGGCGCTGCCACGACTATATCCACTCGCGCGTGCCCATCGACGCGGACGGTGCTCTGGCAGACGGCATCTTCTACGGTCTGGCCGATAAGCTCGGCTGGCTCGACTACCGCGTGGGCGAGGACAAGGGCTTTTGCCTGGAGTACCAGATCCCCGAGACAGACGCCACGGAGCTCGCGCAGGAGCTCGTGCACAAGCTCGGCCTCAACGGCACACGTATTACCGGCGACCCGCACGCGCGCGTCAAGAGCGTTCGCGTCCCGATGCATGTGACCGGCGACGCCAAGAGCGATACCGCCGAGATCAACCGTACCGATGCCGAGGCCAACGATTGCCTCATGACCATGGAGTTCATCGACTTCACCACGTGCGAGTACATCCGCGACTCCGGCATGCTCGGCCAAAACCGGTGCGCCATCACCATCGGGCACTTCAACCTGGAGGAGCCCGGTATGGAGTACATGGTCAACTGGCTGCCCGAGGCTCTGGGGACGAGCGAAATCCCGGCCACGTTTGTGCCGATGGGAGACACGTACCGCTACGTGGTCGCATAGCGAACAATATCTGCACTGCATGCCCGGGGCGCCCTGTGCGTCTCGGGCTTTTTTGAAAGGAGAGCCATGAAGGCTGCAAGCATATCTGTCGATATCACTCCCGCGGGCACGTTTTGGATGGAGGGCTATATCCATCCCATCCGCAAGCAGCCGGCGACGGGCGTGCACGATACGCCGCGTGCGACGCTGCTCCTGCTCGAGGTCGAGGGCACACGGTCGCTCTTTGTATCGATCGACGTGTGCATCCTCACGGCCCAGACGACCCGCGCGATGCGCGAGGGCCTCGCCGCGGGGCTTGGGGTCGCGAGCGAGAACATCGTGATCAACTCCATCCACTCGCACTCGTGCGCCAACGGCTTTGAGGGCGCGGGCGCCATGGGCATCCCCACCACGCCCGGCTATGTCGAGCTGGTCACGGGGCTGGTGCTGCAGGCGGCGACGGGTTTGGATGAGGAGCTCGTCGACGCCGCGCCCGAGATGCTCACGAGGCACGTACGCGGTTGGTATTCCAACCGCAACGATGCCGACCTGCCGTTTGACGATGAGGCCCTGGTGCTGCGCTTTGTGGCTGAGGGCGGCAAGACGCTGGGCGCGATGCTCAACTTCAACTGCCATGCCACGGTGGTCGGCCCCACCAACCGCCTGCTCACGACCGACGTGCAGGGAGGCGTGCGCGACAAGCTTGCGGACTGGATCGGCTGCGTGCCGTATATCTTTACCGGCGCCTCGGGCGATTTGGGCAACCGACAGTTCCGCCAGGGCAACGACTTTGCGGAGCTCCGCCGCGTGAGCAACGGCATCGCGGGCGAGATCATAAAGGGCGCCTTTGAGCCCATTGAGCTCGCTGCGCCCAAGGTTTCGCGGTTTGAGCACCATGTCCACTACAACAACGAGGACTTTTACCCGCAGTACCAGGCGCAGCTTGACGAGGTGCTCGAGGTGCTCGCCAACAATCCCACGTTTGACGAGAAGAAACTCGCCGATACCGAGAAGGAGATGCTCGAGCAGCAGCTCCAGCGCCACGAGATGGACTTCACCGTTGCGATGACGACGCTCGACTTTGGCTCGGTGGTGTTCACGACCTTCCCCGGCGAGCTTGCAAGCGAGCTAGGCGCCATCGTCAAGGGTGCGTTCGACGGGACGGGCAAGCATCCGGTGATCATCGGCTACGCCAACGATTACCAGGGCTATTTTGTCGCCGCCCACACCTATGGTGGTTCGAGCTACGAGAGCTACGTGACTCAGATGCCCAAGGGTTGGACCGAGCAGATGCTCGCGTCCTATGGGGAGCAGCTGTGAGCGCCGGCGGGGTGCGCTTAGAGAAGGGTCCGGTCGTTGCGTTTTTCGACGTTGACGGGACGTTGGTGTGCCGCGATCCCGTAACGGGCCCCGGCAGCTTTCCCACTGAGCGCGTGGTGCGCGCCGTGGAGGAGTTCGCCGAGCGCGGCGGCATTCCGATTCTCTCGACTGGACGCGCCCGGGTGGGGATCGACCAGCTGCTCAACAACCTCCCGTTTCGCGGATATGTTTCGCTCGACGGAGCGCACGTGGTGCTCGACGGCAAGGTTATCCTCGACTGTTGCTTTCCGCGCGCGGTGCTCGAGCGCATGGTAGCGGAGATGCTCCGCGTGGGGATGCCCGCCTTTTTTGAGGGGACGGAGCTCTGCCTGGAGCTCAACGCGAGCGGTGGGAGCCTCTACAACTGGGGTCCTGTGGCGTGCGACCTCGAGGAGATGCGTAGTACCAAGCCCGATCTGCGGTTTGCCAAGGTCGATTTTGTCGACGAGGCGTACGGGGCCTACCGGGCGAGCGACTTTTTGATGGAGGAGCTCGGCTACTACAACGTGGGCGAGGGGAGCCACGAGCTCGTCATGCCCGGGGTGTCCAAAGGTGCTGGTATTTTCGTCCGGTCGAGCCGAAGCCGCCGCGGTCCACATCGGAAAGCGTTTCGCACTCCTCAAACTCAATGG
>USFK01000123.1 GCA_900553935.1 uncultured Collinsella sp. | reverse complement strand
GCACGGCCCTCATGCCATGAATGCGAGCGATTCTCTCGGCGAGCTATTTACTCAGCAGCCTCGGTGGTCTCGGCCTCTGCAGCGGCCTCCTCGACGGGAGCCTCTGCAGGAGCCTCGGCGGCCTGCTTGGCAGCCTCCTCGGCGAACTTAGCAGCACGCTTAGCCTTCTCGGCAGCCTTAGCCTCAGCGGCGGCCTTGCGAGCAGCCTCGGCCTCAGCAGCCTTGGCGGCCTTGGCAGCCTTGGCCTCCTCAGCCTTCTTGAGCTGGGCGGCAGCGGCGCCACCGAACTTGTCGGCGAAGCGCTGGACGCGTCCACCGGTGTCGACGAACTTCTGCTGGCCGGTGTAGAACGGGTGGCACTCGTTGCAAAGCTCGACCTTCATCTCGGACACGGTAGCGTGCGTCTTGAAGGTGTTGCCGCAGGAGCACGTCACCGTGCACTCGACATACTGGGGATGGATACCCTGCTTCATGGTAGGACTCCTTATTGGTCAGGCGCTGGTTACCGATCAGCGCATAAGGCGTCTTGGTTTCCGACCAAGACAACAAACTCGGCTATGGTACCACGGCGCCGAGCGTCCCACAAAAGGTTCACGGTCTTTTCGGCACAACACGAGCTGGACCTTAAATATCAACTTCATCCGAACACTCCCCCACATTCATCTCTCGTATGTATCGAGGTATTCCTGCTTGAGCGTCTGCGAGGACGACTTGATCTTTTCCACGAGCGTGCCGGCCTCGATGAAGTAGAACGAGTTGGTGAGGTCTGCCAGGTCGTCGAGTAGATGGCTTGAAATGAGCACGCTGCGTCCCCGCGCCACCTCGCTGCGCATCGCGTCGCAGGAGGTTTTCCGCTTTCCCGGATCGAGGCCGTTCAGCGGTTCATCGAGGATGAGGTACGGGCAACCGGTCGCTATCGCCATGGCAAGCTTTACCTGCTGCTTCATTCCTGTCGAGAGTTTACGGGTCGGCTTGTCGAGATATGGGGAGATTCCGAGGGAGTCGCAGAGCGAGTCGATGTCGGCGGCCGATTTCCACGCCTCCCTAACGAAAGCAAGGTGCTCGATGGCCGATAGCGTGGGGTAGAGATCCGCGCTGCCCGAAGAGCTCAGGTAGACGAGTTCTGCAAATTCGGCTGATCGACGTTGGCTGATTCCGTCTGCCGCCAGGCTTCCCGAGCGGATGCGGGTGGGAAATTGGCCCGACAGCGCTTCTAGAAGGGTGGTTTTCCCCGAGCCGTTGGGAGCAACGAGGCCCGCCGCCGTTCCCGGGCTCAGGAAAAGCGACCCGATTGAAAGTATCGTCGTGCTCCCGTATCCCACGCTCGCGTCCAGAAGCTCGAGCCCATGGCGCTTTTTCGCGGGTCCAGGCTGTTTGGGCGAACGTGCCGCAACGGCGCCGACCGTAAAAAAGACCGCGACGTATGCCAGGGCCACGGCAAGCATCGATGCGCTGCCTGAACCGGAGCCAATGAATTCTGTCGGGAAGCATCCTACGTAGCCCGTGGCCTCGATAGGCGAGAACACGGCCAGCGGCAGGAGCCCGAGCGCGGCGTTATGCCCTAGTGCCGAATCGGACAGCAACGGGAATGCCGGGGCCGCGACAAGCAGCGCTGAGGTAAGGGGGCCCGCGAGGACGCGCCTCGTTGCGGTCGATAGGACGGCGGAGCAAACGGATATCAAGGTTCCGCCCGCAAGCAGCGCGAGAAGCAGGGTCGTGAAGACGTTTCCCGCGGTCGTGGTGGCAAGCGCGCCGTCATGGAAGAAGGCGATCGGGTACCCAATTTGCCCGAAGCCGTTTAGGGCCAAGGCGTAAATGCCCCCGGGTACGAGGCCGGCGAGGAGCATCGCGGTCCCCGCGGCGATTATCGAAAACACGATCTGGATAAGGCGCCGGAATTTGGGCGCGGGCGCCTTCGCCGCCAGGGTCGCAGGCCTTGTGGCCCCGAGCAGGAGTATCGACGAGAGAAGGAAGGGGATGAAGGGAAGGAAAGACGGCGCCGCGGCAATGGCGTAAGGCAGGAAGGAAAGGAATGGCAGGTCGTTTGCGGAGGCCGGGATATCCGTGATGCCGGAGCTGCTCAGGGCACGGCAATATGCGAGTGCCGCGTCATTGGTCTCTCGGTCTCCCACGATGGATCCGGATTGGAAGCCTTCGTCCATGAGCGCGTAGTAGCTCTCGGCAGAATCGAGAAAGGCGGCGTCGGTTTGAGCGGCAAGGGCGGCGTTCGCGTATCTTGCAAGCTCCGCGTCAGCTTGCTGCTCTGGCGATAGGTCTGTGCCGCTGGCCTGGGGCGCGCGCGTATTGAATGCGTCGACAAAGCCCTGCATGCCCTGCTTCATAAAGAAGGGCCCGTAGATGGGTGAATTGAACGCAATGGGGACGGAAAAGGCTGCAGCGAGAACGAGCGTACAAATCCATGCGGCCTTGTCTCTTAGGATCAGTTTGAGAAGAAGTCGACAGTACATTTGGAAGCACCTACGTTCCTCAAAGAATCGTTAGATTAAAAGTAACAGACCGGATGAAGATACGTGCGACGGGGGCGAGGCGAATGGCTGAGCGGTATCGATACGCGGGTTCAACGGTATCACATTGGCCACATAGATTTTTAACTTGCATTTCTACCCGCCCTTTTCGTAGAGTCGCCGATACGTGCTTAGCGCACCCTCGGCGCGTCCGGCAGGCTTTGCGAAATGGGATCCAGGAGACTTCGGCGCAGCATCATCTTGCGGAATGCTTCTAATGAGCCTCCCATCCTTCAAAAACAGAATCTCATCGCACAGCCTATCGACCGAATCCAAGATGTGGGATGACATGATGATGCACGTACCAGAATCGGCCAGCTTCCTGAGAATCTCGGAATGCAAGTCCACCCTGCTGGGGTCGAGCGCGTTCATGGGCTCATCTAATAGAAGGTACCGCGCGCCCGTCGCATACGCAATCGCCAGGGTAAGCTGCTGCTTCATGCCCTGGCTCAGAGTGCGGATCCTCATCTTCGCGAACTCGCCTATCTGCGTTTGTTCCACTATCTCTTCGATATCGCGAGCATGCGGCCACATATCGCAAACCATCTTGAGGTGATCTTCCGCACGCAATCCGGGATACAGCAGCGTCCCCTCACCAGGTGCATAGAAGATCATAGAACGGACCTCTCTCGCACCCGTACCCTGCACCTCATCCAGAACGATGCTCCCGTCCACGCGAGGACCCGGCAAACCTGCCATCGCACGCAGCAACGTCGTCTTTCCATGCCCGTTCGGAGCGACGAGACCGTAGACCGTACCCGGGGCAAACTCAGCGTTCACCGAATCTACGAGCACCTTCTTTCCATAAGAGATCGTCAGCGTTTGAAGGTCAATCATCGAGATCATCCCCTTTCGATCTTTGGAACACTCAGGCGCACCATCAACGGAGATACGGCGCCCAAGACCACCAGCAGAGCGCCCGATGCGCCGACGACCTCTCCAAAAGGCATCGCGTTCGTCCCTCGCCCAAGGAACCCAATCGTCCCCACCTGGGAAGCGGGATCAAACGAGGCGAATGGAGCCAGCAGCGCGACGCCCATGCCCACGCTTTCAACATGAGCGCTCAACGAACCCAACACCAAGAGAACCGCGCAAACCATTCCGGTGACAACGGGGTTGCGGCTAATCGCTGCTGTCAACGCAGCGACGACGGAAATCACGCCGTATGCCATGACCAGCAACGGAATACTGCACAACACCGCCTCCCCCACCATGGACGTTGTCGAAGCTCCCGCCCGAATGAGAGCGACGGGATACTCCGATCCACCCGCACCGTTCTTAATCACGGACACAACGACAGCGGGAACCATCGACACCAAAAGCAGCACCAAGCCAAGCAGGAGAGCCAGCGCAACAGCCGTCAGAAAACGCACATGCGCTGTTGCGGGGATCTGGAGAACCAGAAGGGAACGACACTGCAGGTGGGTGCACGCGAGCGATGTGACAACCACGGGCAACAGCAAAAATAAGGAGGGAAGCGCTGCCTGGAGATACGAAAGGAGGATTAATGGGGGCATCTTCGTACTTAACTCGTAAACCTTGGGGTCCGGCAAGCTCGCGATCGACTCAAGCAGAAGGGCGCGCGCCTCCGCACGAGAAGGAGTCTCCGGCTCGATTCCAATCGATTGCAGGAGAGTCGCATCTGCCGCGCCCAGCTCACCTCGAGCGCGCTCGTACGTCGCAAGGCTTCGAAACCCCTCCGCAGGCATAGGCGCGTACACGAAACCCGAAAGAGCATCCCGCATGTCTTCCAGGGCCGCTTTGCCCTCGACGTCCATATTCGCAGCGTTCTGCTCTAGATACCGATCTATTGAACGGAGCTCCCCATCCCTATACCGAACAGCGGAAACGTTATCAGCGTCAGGAAACATCTCGACCAGAGCCGGGGCCAGCATCGTCGTCGACATTGCAATCGCGCATACGGCGAGGGTAGGAGAACGCAGGAGCAGTTTCCCCATCGTTCTTACGTATGCAACGGCGGAGGCACAAGCGCTCGAACGAGTTGCCGTTCTCGATGCAGTGAAGGAACCTCTCTCAAGACAAATCGGGGATATCGGGCACGCGCAGCCGCTCTTTCCAGCAACGCAAAGCAGGCTAATTGCCAGCACCTCGATCCCGATTGCGCATACGAGGGCAATCGCGCCACGCTCGAAGCAAAGTCCAGGCAGATTCACTATCTGCGTTGTCGGGTACGCCTCTCGTGCTTTAGCAAAGTCTATTTGAGCCTTTGCTTCCATTTCTTTTTTACGTCTAACCATATCTCGTAATACAGCAATTGCTTCTTCACGAGTTTTAATTTTTAAAGCCATACTTATTCATTTTAAAGTTCTACTTCTTGTTGGTTGCAAAGATAAGCTTTTATTTTGAAAGTGCAAAGAAAACGGGAGAAAAGTTTCGGGAAAATTTGGATTCCCGTATTTTAAAAGATAAAAGGTAGCCATTCCATGCCACAAATGAAGGGTCTATACGCCACCTTTTCATCGTGGAATATAGCCCATTCAACACTCAACATTCAACACTCAACATTCACCCTTCACC
>USFK01000122.1 GCA_900553935.1 uncultured Collinsella sp. | reverse complement strand
TCGTTGTTACAGATCGAGACATTTCGGCAGCCCCCCTTCACCATCCCATTCAAATAGAACAATTTTGTTAGTCTTGGTTAACTTCTAAGCTTAAAACGGGTATCCTTTGCGGCGTCAAGCAAACGGCACGCACACCGTGCCAGATCAAGGAGGCCCCTATGGCGCACCAAGCAGACCAGCAGACGATGCAACTCGTCCTTATCCGTCACGGAGAGTCCGAGTGGAACAAGCTCAACCTGTTCACCGGCTGGACCGATGTCGAGCTCACCGACACGGGCCGCGAAGAGGCGGCGGCAGGCGGCCGCGCCCTCAAAGAAGCCGGTTTCGACTTTGACGTCTGCTACACTTCGCGCCTCAAGCGCGCAATCCACACCCTCAACATCGTGCTCGGCCAAATGGATCGCGAGTGGCTACCCGTCATCAAATCCTGGAAGCTCAACGAGCGCCACTACGGTGCGTTGCAGGGTCTCAACAAGGCCGATGCCGCCGCGGAGCACGGCGACGAACAGGTGCTCATCTGGCGCCGCTCCTTCGATGTCTGCCCGCCGGCACTCGAGCCGGACGACGCGCGCGACCCCCACACCCAGGAGCAATACCGCGACGTCGCGCCCGATCAGCTGCCCTATACCGAGTGCCTCAAGGACACGATCGCCCGCGCCTGGCCCTATTTCGAAGACGAGATTCGCCCCCAGATGCTCGCCGGCAAGCGCGCACTCATCGCCGCGCACGGCAACTCCCTGCGCTCACTCGTCATGAAGCTCGAGCACCTCACGCCCGAGGAGATCCTCAAGGTCAACATCCCCACTGGCGTGCCGCTCGTCTACACCTTCGATACCGATTTCAATGTCCTCGACAAGCGCTACATCGGTGACCCGGCGACCATCGCCGCCAAGATCGACGCCGTGGCCAATCAGGGCAAAGCGCACAAGTAGCCCCAACCCAAATCCGACGCGTGGCGCCGCACGACCCAGATGCGACGTCACGCCGCCCATACACAGGAGCGCACCATGCTCAACCATCTCAAACAACACTTTGGCTCCCGACGCACCGGTGGTCACGGAGGCCTAGACATTGCGCGGCATATCGGCCCCGGGCTGCTCGTGACCGTCGGCTTTATCGACCCGGGCAACTGGGCCTCCAATATGGCCGCGGGCTCGCAGTTTGGCTACGCGCTGCTGTGGATCGTCACGCTGTCCACGATTATGCTCATCGTGCTGCAGCACAACGCGGCGCACCTGGGTATCGCCACGGGCGCCTGCCTTGCCGAGGCCACGACACGTTACCTCCCCCGCTTCGTCGGGCGTACGGTGCTCGCCAGCGCCTATCTCGCGACCATCGCCACCGCCATGGCCGAAGTCCTGGGCGGCGCGATTGCCCTTCAAATGCTCTTTGGGCTGCCCGTGCGCGCGGGCTGCGTCATCGTGGCGGCAGTATCGATGGCGATGCTCATGACGAACTCCTACAAGCATGCCGAACGCTGGATCATCGCCTTCGTAGGCGTGGTAGGACTCTCGTTTTTGGCCGAGCTTGCACTAGTCAAGGTCGACTGGCCGCAAGCCGCCGCAAGCTGGATCACGCCCAGTATGCCCACTGGCTCTGCCGCGATTATCGTGAGTGTCCTGGGTGCGGTCGTTATGCCCCACAACCTTTTTCTGCACTCCGAGGTCATCCAATCCATGCACTTCGAAGGCCAAGGCGAGCAGGTTATCGAAGAGCGTCTGCACTACGAGCTCTTCGACACGCTCTTTTCGATGGGCGTGGGCTGGGCAATCAACTCGGCCATGGTCATCCTGGCCGCAACGACCTTCTTTGCGCACGGCATGGTCGTAGACGACCTCGCCGTCGCAGCGGCCACGCTCTCCCCCATTCTGGGCCCGGCAAGCTCGACCATCTTTGCCGTGGCGCTGCTGTTTGCGGGCCTCTCGAGTAGCGTGACGGCGGGCATGGCGGCGGGCACCATCACCGCGGGCATGTTCGACGAGGAATACGATATCCACGACCGACATTCCTCGATCGGGGTGGCGGCCTGTTTCGTCGGCGCAGTGGCGGCGTGCTTGGTCGTCCCGAATCCTTTTGAGGGTCTCATTTGGAGTCAGGCACTGCTGTCGCTTCAGCTGCCGATTACGGTCTTTGTGCTCATACGACTCACCAGTTCGCCCCGCGTCATGGGTAAATACGCCAACTCGCGCCCGCTCAACGCGCTGCTCGTAGGGATCGGTGCCATCGTGACGATTCTCGATGTCGTGTTGTTGACAGGGATGTAATGGGGCGGGACACCTGCCCAGGCAAATGTCTCGATCTGTAACAGGAAGACCCGCTTTTGATGTCTAGATGTTACAGATCGAGATCATTCCGAGGGATAACTCCGTTTGTCTCGATCTGTAACAGGAAGACCCGTTTTGAGCCGTTAGACGTTACAGATTAAGACAAAAGGTCGGCCGGACTCACAACAGACAGGATCGGCCAACAGCAACCGTGATCCCTTGGGGGCGGAGGAAAAGGGCCCCGGCCGAGAATTCGACCGAGGCCCTTGGACAGAGCTATGTTCGGCTTTCGCCGTGTGTCTGCGAGCTACTCCTCGACGAGCTCAAACTGATCGGGACCGACGCCACACACCGGGCACACATAATCCTCGGGCAGCTCGGGCGTATCGACCTCAACCTCGTAACCGCAAACGACGCACACGAACTTATACGTCTTCTTCTCCTCAGCCATGATGTTCTCCTCTCAAACGCGACTGGTGATGTACTTCATTTATCAGTATAGATTCTTAATAATATAATGCAAGTATTTTTAAAACATTTCTAGCCTTGATACGAGGACGCCTTCGGAGGCGTCTTGCCCTTCAGGACCTTATGGTAGTAATCGTAGGTGAGCGGCGTCTCGTCACTCAAGCGCTCGGCATCCTCGACCTCGCCGATAAACAGTAGATGCGTGCCAACATCCACAGTGTCGATCAAATGGCAGCTAAACAGGGCCGCCGCGTGCTCGGGCACATAGGGCATGCCCAGAGCCGTCTCGCGGGTCTCGTATTTGGCAAACTTGTCATAATCGCTGCTGGTACGGAACCCAAAGTTACCGATGTAGAGCATATCGGCGGTCTGATCGATCACGGTCAGCGCGAACGCTTTGGCCGAAGCGATGACGCCCGAGGTGACGTTGTCCTTGTTCACGGCAACCGAAATGCGCGGCGGCATGGACGTCACCTGCACCGCAGTGTTGATGACGCAGCCGGCGCGCAGCCCGTCTGCCGCGGCGCTCACCACGTACAGACCGCTCGGCATGGTAAAGAACGCAGTTTTGTCCATAACAATCACTCCCCTAACGCGGGTTGGAACCTCATGGATGTATGTACCCACAAAAAAAGGCGGCGCCCACAACGGACACCACCTTTGAGACATATGTGTCAAAACAGTATAAGCAAGATGAGACGCCCGCAGTTGCGGTGAAATAAGGACTGAATAGCCCCTCAAACAGGCAAAACAGTCCGTATTCCACCGCAACTTATACAGAACGCCTAGCGATTGCGCTCCTTGAGGGCGCGGTCGATCTCGCGCTGGACATCGCGCTTGGCCATATCCTCGCGCTTGTCGTAAAGCTTCTTGCCGCGGCCTAGGCCCAGCAGCAGCTTTACGCGGCCGTCGGTATTAAAGTAGAGCTCCAGCGGCACCAGCGCATAGCCGCGGTTGCGAAGTTTGCCGTCAAGAAAGTCGATCTCCTTGCGGTGCAGCAGCAGACGGCGCCGACGGTCGGGATCGCGATTCCACACGCCACCATGGCTATAAGGGTGGATATGCAGGCCGACGAGCCAGCACTCCCCACCACGAATCAGTGCAAAGGTATCGGTAATCTGGCACGCGCGCTCGCGAATCGACTTGACCTCGGTACCGCTCAGCTCAATACCGCACTCAAACGTCTCATCGATAAAGTACTCGTGATGTGCCGAGCGATTCTTGGAAATGAGCTTGCGCTCGCGCTTACTGGGCATCGCCGGCCTCCTTGGCGCCATCGGCGTTTGAGCCCGCAGCCTCGCGCTTTGCCCTGCGCTCGGCATTAAGCTCGGCATCGCTCTCGCGCACCAGCTTGATAATCGCCGCGCATGCCTCCTCGCCCACCAGGTCGCGGGCACGGACCGTCAGACGCGTAGCCTCCTGCTTGTCGCCGTCGCTTGCAGCATCGGTCGCGCACATGATCAGGCAGATGGCGATCTCGGCCGAAGGCGAGGTCGGCACGCCCTGCAGGGCGAGCTCACCCATCACATGGTCGTCACTCTCGTCCGCGGCATCCGGATAGGTGGTATGGATCTTGTTGAGCAGGCGCGTCGTATGCGCATCGTTGGGCGCCAGGCGCAGCGCCAGACGCGCGCAGCCCACGGCAGCCGAAATGTTCTCGGTCTCGGGCTCCAAGAAGTACTGACCCAAATTGGTGTAGGCGCGTGCGGCGCACTTACCGTCGCTCGCGCGCTCCAGCACCGAGAACGAGAGCGATGCCCACTCCTGCTTGTCCTCGAGCGCGCGGAACAGCTCGGCCAAGTCCAAGCGATAGTTGCAGTTCATGGGATCCCAACGCACGGCCTGCATCAGGGCATTCCGAGCACTCACATAATCCTGCTGGCGAATGTAGGCAAACGCCATGTCGGAGTATAGGCGGTCAAAGGGAACCTCGACCTGCACCAGCTCGCGCGGATCCTTCTCCACGCGGCGATAGGCCAGGCGCTCAAACTTGCTGTCGAAGCTAAAGTACTGGCGCTTCTCCTCCGTCTTGCACTCAGCGTCGATATACTCCTCGGCGAGCTCCACCAGACGCTCAAGCAGCGGCGTCGCCGTAGCCAGGTCGCCCTGCGCCAGATAGTTCTCGGCATACGTGATGTCTTCCAAGCTGATAGGCAGGTCCATGACAACTCCTCGGTCCGGGCGGCAGACTCAACGCGCGCCTTAAATATCGGTCAATACACAAAACCCGGGTCTCTTACGAGGCCCGGGCGTTCAATTTTGGTAGCCCGTACCAGATTCGAACTGGTGATCTCCGCCTTGAGAGGGCGGCGTCCTAAACCGCTAGACGAACGGGCCA
>USFK01000121.1 GCA_900553935.1 uncultured Collinsella sp. | reverse complement strand
CGGCCGCAGTACTCGTCAGCGGCGACATCACCGCAGCCGTTGCACCCGTGGCGCCAACGCCATCCGCATCCTGTGCCACCGCGACCAGGGGCGACAGCATCGAGCCGCCCGTCATGGCAATCGTCGCCGCAGCAACCGTCACCACGCGTCCAGCCGCCTTGGCCTTACCCAAAGCCTTGCCGTCCATGTCCTTGTTCATATTCTTGCTCATTGTCGATTCCTTCCCACGGTGAGCCGTTGTTTGACACAGATAGTCGATCCAACTTGCCCCATTAAAAAGAGGTGATAACGGGGTAATTAAATTGAGCGATTTGAATCGCGGCGAACCTGGCATTCGCAAAAGCCAAACTCATAGTTCCGCTCGCGCTCAATCTCATCCAAATACTCGAGATCTTCGCCACTTGGCGCCTCTTCACCTAGGCATACAGGCCAGTTCTCTGTGCGAGAACGGTCAGTACGGCCATAAATGGTCTCGAGATTAATGAAATCGATATTGCCGTTGTTAAAGGAGAAATTGCTGGTGCTCATGCTCAAATCCCGTCCACATAAACTCAAATTGCTGTGCTTGGCCTCTTTTAGAGACCCCATCTCATACGCTATGACTGTAGTATATGCGCTCTGCTTGCATGTTGCAAGAACATTTTTATTTTTCTAGCGCTTATAGCTAATCTGTTTCCTCTGTTTCCTCACGAGCAAATACCAGGCTCCCCCGCCGCGCCCTCACGCGCGGCACATTCGTTGAGATACTTCACCGGAATCGGCCACCTGGAGGGAGCTCCGTGGCGCGAAAGCCCCACATTGACCAGCTGAACCAGCAGCTCGGACAGATCGTCGCCTTCGAGCACCTCAATCGAGCGCACATGAATCGCCGTCGCCAGGTCCTCCTTGGTGCCGTTGTTGACGCCCACAAAGTAGCAGGTCATCCCTGCACGTTCAAACGTTCCAATGCCGTAATAGGGCGAGTTGTAGCTTTCGAAAAACTCCTTCTTACGGCCCGCTTTGCCCGTAAGCTGGTAATCGCGCACCAAGGTCGCAAAGTTGTTAGAGAAGGTCGTCAAGCCCGTATCGCGCACGCGCGCGAGCATAGACTGTCCACCTGCCCGCACGTCAAAGATATAGGCATCCTTGTCGAGCTTGCCGTCGGCCGTCAACAGCTCAAGCCCTATCTCGTCCACGGGACCATCCTCGATGGAATGCGAGGTGTAGTCCATGGCCCCGTCAGCACCAATCGTTAGCGTTGCAAGGCGCGCATCCAGCTCAATCTTGTCTTCCTCTTTACGCGGAACATTGACCACGCCGCAGACCGTCACCGACTCAACGCCAAAAGAGCCAAGGTCAAACGCCTGCATCCGTCCGTCGACGACGTTCTGCTTTACCAGCAGCTCTTTGAGCATGGCTCCCAGGATTCCCTCCTGTGCGCCCCGTACCTTTGTATTCGGCATCGCCTTAACCAGCGGCTCGCACACATCCGGCGTCACATGCTGCTCCACCACGCCAGCGTGCAGAGCATAGCCATCGTCCTCGGCGACCTCGTTGGCTACCACAACGATATTCCACGCCAGCGGATCAACAGCCCTGCCGCCATACGACGCGCGCACGCCCCACGAGGAATCGTTGAGCCGATCGGCCAACTGGCGCGCTACCCTATCAAGCCCGTCACCCGCGAACGAAACCACAACCCGCCGCCCCAACGAACGCTCCGCAACCACATGGGCGTATCGGTCGCTTTTCAGAACCTCGTAGAAGCTCTTGCGCGGATACTCCCTGAGCGATATCTGGGCAAAATCGCTGTACCGACGCTCAAGAATCTGCAGCTCTCGGTACAGGATTCCCTTCTTGGTATAGGCGACCTTTTCCGCCTGGGCAGAAAACGTAAGGTCACGGCGTTTGGACGGCTTATCGCCCTTGGCACGGCGCAGGATATACTCATCGCTTTGTCCGTGAGCCAGCACCACCGTAGCCACAGGCGACAGCCTGTAACCCACCTGGCTGTTGATCTTCTCGAGTTCCAGCTTGTCGCCTGCCGCACGACCGATGAGCACCCGCCGCTTGGCAAACGTTCGGATCTTAAGTTCAAAGGTGCAGTCCTCGTTGATAACAGTCTCGACCGTCTCAATCTTGGCAGGGCCCGTTCCTGCTTCCTCAATGGCGTCGCGGCGGTCGCCCTTGGCACTAATGACATACAGGTGTCCCGTGTCATTGGGAATCTCGTCCTCGACCCCCTCAAACTGCGAGCAAGAGTTGAATAGCAGGCGCAACACGACGCAATCTTCCAGCTCGTCCCAATGAGTTTTAATCGGAACCATTTGCTCATGGGCGAGCGGGGCGTTAAGGTCGCCCGTCTGCGCGCCCGCCTTGACCATCAGAAAGACGCGGTTGTCCTCGAGCTGGGTGAGCGCCACGACCTTGCCCGTCTGGCACACATCGGCCATAAAGTCCGCCACGGCATGCTTGCCTGCATCGCCAACGTTGCACCAAAAGACCGAGTAGCGCTTCTCGGCAGCCGCGGCATCGAGCTGCAACACAAGCTCGGACACAGCGATGTCTCCCAGGCCACACGGCTGGTTATGCTTCGATTGCACGGCCGATCGCCTCCATCATCTCCAGACTGATTGCTCCATCAGCTGCCATATAGGGGAAGGAGTAGACCATCCCCTCGTCATCGATTGTCTTTTGGCGGAGCTCCAGCGCCGCTTCATCGGCCAAAACATTGACGATCAACAGGCGCTTCGCCCCAACTTTTTGGGCCTTGGCCTTAAAGCGCTCGGCATCCGTGGCATCGCCGCCGTTGCGCCTGTAGGCCTCATAGGCGCCGATACGATAGTGCTTAAAGTCGATCCACACCCCGGTCTTGTTGCCGGCGGCATCGAGCACCTCAAAATCGCCGCCTGTCTCGGCATGGGCCGCATCACCACGAGTAAGCGAATAACACCCGTCGTAATACGCCTCAAAGATGGCCCTGCCGGCAGACTCGCCCAGCTCTCCAAGGTATACCGCTTGAAACATATAGGGCGTCATGTGCACCGTCGCCGCCGGCTGCAACGTCGTAGGCACCCCGTCGCGCGACCAGCGCTCGCGCACCTCGCGAATTGAGAGCAGCTCGGACACACGAGCAGCCATCTGGCTTACCTGGCGAACCTTCGCGCCCTTTAAGCCCTCGTTATAGCGGCAGCGCTCCTCCAGGCGGGCAGCAATCTGCTCGACAGGTTCACCCTCATAGCTGGGAAACTCAAAATGCGGCACCTTACACGCTCCGCCCTGCGCATACGCATAGCCACTCGCGGCAAACGGCATGTGCAGTGCGGTGCTTTTGCGCGCAGGATAGCTTGCGAGGTCCTCCCACGGCAGGCAAAAATGATGCAGATAAAAGTCGCGCTCGCCATCGAAGGCGGCCAGATCTTCCTCACGCGCATCGAGGGAGGTAACCTTCCATGCCAGCTTTTCGTGCTTCTCTTTCGCCAGGTTGTTCCTAAAGGCAGCAAGGTTCTGCTGTTTGTTAGCAGCGTGCTGCTTCTTGTCCGCCATGTGATTGTTGACAGCCGCACAGGCGCCAACAACCTGCTCCAGCTCGTAGCCCATCGGCAAATCGTGCAGGAACGAAAAGTCGCAATCGCCGGCGATTTTGCGGTCGAGCATTACCTGCACGTGCGGCATCTTTACGCTCGTGCGCATCAGGCGGCCCACGGCCTGCGCCACAATGCGAGCACCTTCGACCTGATAAGAGAGGGTATTGCGAACCGGCAGATTCCGTTTGGTGCCAGACAGCAGCAGCCGTACGTTATGACGCTTTTCGGTAAACGGGACCTCTCCGCGCGCCACCAGCTCTTCCTGTTCAACCACACCTGTCAACGCCTGCTGAACAAACGTCGCCGAGCTAATCTCGACTTCCGACGTCAGACGGCTCGTAGGCGACTCAATGTACAGAAAGTCCAGGTCCATCTTGGGACGGCGGTCGGCATCCTCGAAGCCGCAATCAACCTGTCGTACCGTGCGACACAAACTTTCCGGTACCTTGTATTTAAGATTCTTGGAAAAGCCACCGGCCGACAAATTGATGAGCATAAGGGTTGGCCGGCCCATCTCGAGACGGTTTTGAGCGTCACCCCAACCGATATCCCATTCTGCAGCGTTAAAGCACGGCACCATACCCTTGGCCTCCTTGAGCGACTCCTCGTACGACGCCTCGGGGCGCTTAACGTTCCGAATCACCAGCTCGGCAACGATTTCTCGGGCAAGGTCCAGCGCCAAGCTATTAAAGTCGCCATGGTTTCCCATGTGGCGCGTCGTAAAGATGGCTCCTGCCTGATGCTCGTTGCGTGCAACGCCACGTGCCCAGGTGCTCACGGCAACGAGTGTCTTGCTTAGACGCTTCAATTCAAACTCGATGCTCTTGACGTCGCTTGTGCCCACCCTGTCGGCGATCTTTAAACGCAGACGCACCGCAAGCCCTTCACTTACGCCGACCTGGTCAAAGAACTCCATCGCGCGCCCGTACGTCTCGTCGGGCGATACGATTGCGCCGCCAAAAGCGCCGCCGGCCAACGCAGCCATACCGGCAAGATTCTTGTCCTCGTCAACCCAAGCAACGTCAATGTCGTACGTCTTTGCCGCCCGTTTGTTAAACAGCTTGGTCTGTCGTACGATCTCTTGGTTGAGCTCGCCGATCCACATATCCTTGCGAACCACGCCGTGAACCTCATCGAGGTAATCCAGGTTAAAGTTCTTTACGGTCGGCGCGCTCCATGTTGCGCTCATGCACACACAGGGCGCTTTGGCAGCAATGGAGGCCAAGTATGCCTCGGGCATGCGCTCAATGCCATGACTGGTTAGGTACGTGGTTAACATATGGTCTAGTGTGGTTTCCATTACTAGGTAGTCAACGCCATGCGCATACATCGAGTCATCGGCTGCATCAATATCGTCGTTCTTACGGTTCTTAAAGAACAGCGCCATCATCAACGCATTCCAAAAGCATTTCTCACTGGTTTGGTCGTTCCTAATGCCCAGCGCATCGATGATGTTCTTGCGCGAAAGATCGTCCTTGTACGAAATGCTGCCGTAATACACCACGACAGGCTTTTTCGGAAGGTACGGAGCATTGTCGCGCGCCACCCCTCGCAG
>USFK01000120.1 GCA_900553935.1 uncultured Collinsella sp. | reverse complement strand
ACATGCAAGGCGTCGCCCACGGCACGAACCGCAAGCTTGGTCAGCTGGTCAACAAGCAGCACAACCAGCGCCACCCCACCAGCAACACCCAACCGCCAACGCATAGGCGGCGTCATATCCGCACCACGACCCAAAGAAATCCCCTACCCTCAAAACTCAAAGAAAGTTTACTGCAATAAACCATCATATATTGCCGCACGCAGCGCGCACGACATATTCGCTAACGTCAGATAAATAACCAGCATAAAAGAAAGCGGCATTCCGGATAACGGAATGTCGCTTTTCTTCAGCGGAGCAAATGGGCCGAAGGCGTCAAATTCTCCCTATAACTAAAATGCCGAGTTACCGTGCCTTAAAGGGCATTCGCACACCTCTTGCAAATGTGCGCGTGGCCGTTGTACTCGCCGACGGTGGTGCGATAGTTCCAGCAACGGTCGCAGCACTCGCCCTCGGCAGCCTCGATGGTAACGGCAAGCTCCTCGCCCTGGGTCAGCTCAACAGCGGAAACGATGTAGAACTCGGCCAGGTCAACAGCTTTGTCGCCGGTCAGCAGCGCATGCATCTCGGCGGGAACGACCGCCTTGACGCGGACCTGCTGGCTCTTGGTGAAGGTGCCGGCAGAACGGGCATCCTCAAGAGCCTTGGTCACGGCGCTACGGAGCTCGAGCGAAGCCTCGAGCACGCCCTCGAACTCGTTGGCCTCGTCGACCGTGATGGGCGACTTGTACCAATCGAGCAGCGCGGCGTACTTCTGGTGATCGACGCAGCCAGCAGGCGCATAGGCCATGGCCTCGTCGACCGTATAGGACAAGATCGGCTGCAGATCGCGCATGAGCATCGAGAAGAGCTCGGCCAGCACGGTCTGGGCACTGCGGCGCTCGAGCGAGCCGGGCTTATCGCAGTACAGACGGTCCTTCAGGGCGTCGAGATACACGTTGGAGAGCTCGGTAACCACAAAGTCGTAGAGCGCACGGTAGGCGCGCGGGAACTCGTAGCTGGCATAAGCGTCGTCGACTTCGGCCTGGACCTGGGTCAGGCGGGCAACCATGAGCTTGTCGAGCGGCAGCAGGTCGGCAAAGGCGACGCCGTCGGTCTCGGGCTCAAACTGACCCTCGAGCTCGGAGAGCAGGAAGCGCAGCGTGTTGCGGAAACGACGGTAGGCATCGGACGTACGAGCGAGAATCTCGTGGTCGATGGAGACGTCGGAGCTGGTGTCGACGGAGGCGACCCACAGACGGATGATGTCGGCGCCCATCTCGTCGCAGACCTTGTTGGGGTCGATGACGTTGCCGAGCGACTTGGACATCTTGCGGCCCTGGCCATCGAGGGTGAAGCCCTGCGAGACGACCGCCTTGTACGGAGCGTGGCCGTTGGCGCCCACCGAGGTGAGCAGCGAGCTCTGGAACCAACCGCGGTGCTGGTCAGAGCCCTCGAGGTACACGTCCGCCGGATACTCCAGCTCGGGGCGATACTCGCAGACGGCCTTCCAGGAGACGCCGGAGTCCCACCACACGTCGAGGATGTCCTTATCGGCCTTGAGGTGATGGCCGCCGCACTTGGGGCAGACGCAGGCCTCGCCCAGGTAGCTCTCGGGAGCGTCAGTGAACCAGGCGTCGGAGCCCTTCTCGTGGAAGAGCTTGATGACGGCGTCGAGCGTGGCGTCGTTCATGACCTTCTCGCCGCAGTCGGCGCAGGTGTAGCTGGGGATAGGCACGCCCCAGTTGCGCTGGCGGCTGATGCACCAGTCGGGACGCTGCTCGACCATGGCACCGATGCGGTTGGCCGCGTGGGCCGGATACCACTTGACGTTCTCACGGACCTCCTTGCCGGCCTGCTCGCGCAAACCGGTCTTGTCCATCGAGACAAACCACTGGTCGGTAGCACGGAAGAGCACCGGGTGCTTGCAGCGCCAGCAGTGCGGATAGCTGTGCGTGATCTTCTTCTCGAGGACCAGGGTGCCGCGCTCGCGCAGGAACTCGATGATGTGCGGGTTGGCCTCGTCGGTATCCATGCCACTGAAGGGGCCACCGGTACCAAACTCCTCGCCGGTGTAGAACTTGCCGTCGTCATCGACCGGCATGCAGATGTCGGTGATGCCCTCCTTGAGGCAGGCAAAGTAGTCGTCGACGCCGTGGCCGGGCGAGTTGTGGACGATACCGGTACCGTCATCGACACCGACGTAATCGGCCAGCAGCGCCACGCCCTCAACGCCGTCAAAGATCGGCTGCTTGTAGTGGATGTGGTGGAAGGTCTCGGCGGGAACCACATAGGGCTTGCCGTCGACCATAACCGGGGTGTACTCCCAGCCAAACTCCTCGCAGCACTTGGGAGCCAGGTCCTCGAGCATGACCTCGGCACGGCCCTCGTGCTCAACGGCGACATAGGCGGCGCCGGGCTTAAGGGAAACGGCCTGGTCGGAGGGGATGGTCCACGGCGTGGTCGTCCAGATGATGAAGTCGACCGGTCCGTCGAAGTCCTCGAGGCCGGCGGGCTTGGAAGTCATCTCGAAGCGCACGAAGATGGACGGGCTCGTCTCGTCGGAGTACTCAATCTCGGCCTCGGCCAGCGCGGTGTGGCAGTGCTTGCACCAGTGAACCGGCTTGTGGCCGCGATAGATCATGCCCTTATCGAACATGGCCTTAAAGACCTCGATGTCGGCGGCGTCATGCTGGTGATAGAGCGTCAAATAGGGGTTGTCCCAGTCGCCGAGCACGCCCAGACGACGGAAGCCGGCCTTCTGCAGCTCGATGTTCTCGACAGCGAACTTGTTGCAGAGCTCACGGATCTTGGCCGTGGAGGTCTGGTTGAACTTCTCGGTGCCGAGCTTCTCCTCGACCTTGTGCTCAATCGGCTGACCGTGGCAATCCCAACCGGGAACATAGGGAACCTCATAGCCCTGCATCATCCAGTAACGGTTGATCATGTCCTTGGAGATCTTGTTCATGGCATGGCCGATGTGGATCGGGCCGTTGGCGTACGGAGGACCGTCGTGCAGCACGAACTTCTTGTGACCCTCGTTCTTCTTCAGAACCTGCTCGTAGACCTTGTTGCCCTGCCAGTCCTTGAGTCGCTTGGGCTCGGACTTGGAAAGACCGGCACGCATGGGAAATCCGGTTTTAGGCAGATTCATCGTCTGCTTGTACTCGTTTGCCACGGTACCCCTTTCTTGTCATGGGCGCGCACGCCCTCTGGGCACCAAAAAAGCGCCCGTCCCTACAAGCTGGGACGAAGCGCCACAAACGGGCTGCACGCCCGCAAAAGCTCTTCGCTTAACCACCCAGCTTAGATGCCCTCGCCCGCGTATTCGCGCGCTCGCATCCGTTACTCGGCTGGTCTGTATCGACGACCATCTCGGCGATGTCTACTAAGACGAACCTGCGCGGCACGTCCGTTGGGACCGCAGCTCCGGGGTGATTTTCATCGGTCGCATGCACGGGTTCTCAGCGCTCCCCGCTCTCTGTAGCATGCGGACGGCCGACTACTCGTCCCCATCAACGCTTATGCGCTGTATGGTAACACGGTCAACGCCGGCGAAAAACCCTCAACATCGGTTTCATACTTTAGAAACTTCTCGCGATCGCAAGCGCTCACTTGGAGCAAAATACCTGAAAGCACTTTATCTAACGAAAGAAGGCTGCTATGCGCACGATTGGAATGAGCGACTACACCGTCGGCGAGGACTGCTTTGACGAGCTGCCCGGCGCACTGGACGAGTACGGAGCGACCAAGGTCGCGATTATCGGTGGTAAACGAGCACTGGCAGCGGCGCTTCCCGGTATCGAAGCGGCGCTGGAGGGCACCGACGTCGAGATTCTGGAGACGCGCGTCTACGGCACCAACAGTACGCGCGCCAATATCGCCAAGGTTGTGAACTCCCCTGCCTGCCAAGAAGCCGACGTTCTTATCGCATGCGGCGGCGGCAAGGCGCTCGACACCGTCAAGACGGCGGCCATCGAGCTCAAGAAGATCGTCTTTACGGTACCGACGATCTGCTCCAACTGCTCGGCCGCGACCGCCATTGCCGTTGTCTACAACGACGACGGCTCGCTCGAGGGCTATTCGTACCCCAACCGACCCGCGCACATCTTCATCAACCCCAAGATCATCGCCGAGGCTCCGGCGGAGTACTTCTGGGCGGGCGTGGGCGATGCCCTGTCCAAGCAGCCCGAGGTCGAGTACGCCACGAGCGCCGGCAACCTGGAGCACACCGCAGGTCTTGGCCTGGCGCTCGCACACACCTGCTCCGAGCCGCTGTTTACCTATGGCGTGCAGGGTCTAGAGGACGTGCGCCAGGACCAGTCGACCGAAGCCGTCAAGCAGATCGCGCTCGATATCGTGGTCAACACGGGCTACGTCTCCAACCTGACCAACCAAAACGATTACTACTACAACTCGAGCGTGGCGCATGCGTTCTACAACGCCACCTGCAGCATTCCGCGCGAGGGCACCTACCTGCATGGCGAGGTCGTGAGCCTGGGCGTGCTCGTGCTGTTTGCCTACACGGGCGATACCGAGAACCTTGAGCGCTACGCCGCCTTTAACAAGCAGATGGGGCTGCCCGTGACGCTTGAGCAGGTCGGCCTTTCCGAGGCCGACATCCCTGCCCTGTGCGAGTTCGCGCACGCCACCAACGAGTGGAAGCAGGGAAACCCCGAGCCCTTCACCGACGAAAAGTTCGCCGCTGCCATCGAGGCTGCCGACGCTTACGGCCACGCGCTCTAGGACTGGCCCAAAACCACCACAAAGGGGACAGGCACCTTTCTGGTGGTTTTTTATTGCTCCAGCATTCAGTTCGTACTCGAACCCGATTCTTTACGAGAAAGGGTTCGGGTACGTTTTTTGTTTATCAGAGGTTCCGCGGAAGGACTACTCGGAACGGTAAACAGGAACGAGCAAAGGCAGGGTATCATCGTGGCGATGGCATCCTGCCTTTTGTGCTATATGGCGCATTCTGGGGCAATCGCTGCGTACGCAGGAAAAAGGGCAAGCTCTGACATATAGGGGTGTTCTTTTCTTGGCGGGTGTGATATACTCGGCTCAACAAATCGGAATTTATATATAAAGGAGAATATTGATGAAACTGTTTTTATGTTCGCACTTTTCAAGTGTAGGAAGTCTGATAAAGGAAGAAATTGAAA
>USFK01000119.1 GCA_900553935.1 uncultured Collinsella sp. | reverse complement strand
CTGGTGATCTCCGCCTTGAGAGGGCGGCGTCCTAAACCGCTAGACGAACGGGCCACATGACATCTGCACTGCCGTGCTGCAAAGAGATATATTACGGGACAAAAAACGCAAGCGCAAGAAGAAATTCCAAATTGCCGAAATTTTGTCGCGAGGTTATGGAACGCGCAGGTCAACAAGGTAGCTAATTTGGGACGGGGCTATTTTTGCTACCCTAGGTGGAGATGAGTCAGGAGGGCTTCACGGGTGTTGGGGATGTTGTCCTCGATCACGGCATCGAGGGCGGCGTTGAGAAGCTGTCCCAGCTCCGGCCCCGGCTTGACGCCGGCGCGAATCAGGTCGCCGCCGTTGATGGCAAGCATCTTGAGCGTATAAGGCTCCCCCGCCTGCAGTAGATCGTGGGCGAGCGTACGCATCTCCTCGATCGTCTCGACGTAATAGAAGCACGAGGGCGCCTTGCCGAGCGTGTCGGCACGCTTAAGGTCCATGAGTTCGTCCATCAGACGCGGCGTATCGACACCCTCGCCCGAAAGCGCGCGCATCATATTGAGCAGGCAGGAGCGCTCGGGGCGCAGCGGCTTGTCATGGTATTTGATCAGCAGGCACACATCGCGCACCAAATCGTGCGAGAGCGCCAGGCGATCCATGATGACACGCGCCTTCTTGGCGCCGAGCTCGGGATGACCGTAGAAGTGTCCGCTGCCCGCATGGTCGACCGTAAAGCACTCGGGTTTGGAAACGTCGTGCAAAAACGCCGCCCACATAAGGCTCGACGAGGGCGCGACGCCGTCGCACAGCGCCAGCTCCCCTGCCACCGTCAGCACGCGGGCGATATGCTCGTAGACGTTAAACGCATGATAGACACTGCGCTGATCAAACCCGCGAGCGGACGCGAGCTCGGGCACGGCGGCGCAAACAAGCTCAGGGTAGCGCAGCATCGCGTCTCCCCCGTGGCCCGTCGAAAGGATGCCCTCGAGCTCAATGCCCACGCGCTCGCGCGCCACAGCATCGAGCAGCGGCGCGCACTCGGCAAGTGCCTGTTTGGTCCTAGGCTCGATCATAAAATCCAGACGGCAGGCAAAACGCACCGCGCGCAGCATGCGAAGCGCGTCCTCGTTAAAACGACGCTTGGGATCTCCAACAGCGCGGATGAGCTTAAGCTTCAGGTCGCCCTGGCCATCGTAGCGGTCGACAAGACCGCGCTCGGGATGCCAGGCCATAGCGTTAACGGTAAAGTCACGACGCGCCAGATCGTCCTCAAGCGACGCCGCACGCTCCACGCTCTGGGGATGACGACCGTCGGTATAAAAACCATCCAGGCGGTACGTGGTGACCTCAATACGCTCGCCATCGCAAATAGCCGTGATGCCGCCAAATTTGATGCCAGACTCAACCACGGCAATATCAGCCGCCTCGAGCGCCGCTTTGGACTCCTGCCACAGGCCGCTGCAGCACATGTCAACATCGTGGCTGGGGCGCCACATCAGGGCATCACGGACCCAACCGCCTACGTACCAAGCCTCAAGACCGGCTGCCTCAAGCGCACGCAGGACACGGATGGAGGCATCGGTCGGCTGCGTACCGTTGAGCGAAACATTGCACATGCCTATGGCCTCCTGCACTTGCGAGCGTTGATCGATGGTTCTCAAGAAGTCTAACAAGAAACGGGAAAGCGCGCACACGCAATCGCGTCGTCGATTCGATTAAACGAGACAGCAGACGCCACATACACTCAGCGCGCAAAAAACACCCGCCTCGGAAATCCAAAGCGGGTGTACGGCTACGGTTATTCGATGCGGCTAGCAGACCTGACGAATGGCGATACCCTTCTGATACTCATCGACCTTGGCAAAGTCGCCCAGACCAGGGCACTCGACCACGTTGGCGCCGGTGGCCATCGAGAGGCGCAGGGCGTCCTCGACGCGCTCGGGGGCGTCGTGCCACACGGACAGGAAGGCGGCCAGCGAAGAGTCACCGGCGCAGACGGTCGACAGCAGCTTGACCTCAAAGGTACGGTTGGCAAACCAGATGTGCTCGCCGTTGGAGAAGTACGCTCCAGCGCCACCCAGGGTCAGCAGCACGTTCTTGGCGCCCTTGGCATGAAGCTCGGCCATAGCGCCCTTGACGGACTCGTCGTCGCCACCGCTCACCTTAATGCCAAAGATGTCGAGCAGCTCGTCGTCGTTGGGCTTAATGAGGAGCGGCTCCATAGCAATGAGGTCGGCCAACTGATGGCTCGAGATATCGAGCACGAACTCGGCGCCTTTAGCCTTCACGCGACGCAGGACCTCGGCCAGGAAGCCCTCGGAGGTGTTGGGGGGCAGCGAGCCGCTAATGACCAGGCAGGTCATGTCGTCGAGCGAATCGATGAGCTCAAACATCTCCTGCTCGTTGGCAGCGTTGATGGCGGCGCCTGCGTTGACCATGTTGTACTCGGTGTCGGGACCGGCGTTGAGGAAGACGTTGACACGCGTGATGCCGTCAGTCCACACAGGCTTGACGGGCACGCCCAGGGCCTCGGCGCCCTTAACGATGAACTCGCCCGAGAAGCCGGCGAAGAAGCCCAGGATCGCGGTGTCGACGCCGTAGTGGTCGAGCGTAAAAGAGACGTTGAGACCCTTGCCGTTGGGGGTGTAAACAGCGTTACGGGTGCGAGTGACGGTGTTGGCGGACAGGCCATCGCAGGAGATGTTGTAGTCAATAGCGGGATTTGCAGTAAGCGTGTAAATCATGAATGTTCCTTTCACGAAGCAACGTGTTAATGAAAGTATATTCCACGCTTCGGCAAAAGGCTACAACAACTCGGTGAACGGTGTGGAACGCGTGAAGCGCGGCTCCGAGGTTCGAGTGGGACAAAAAACGGCGCCCCGATCAAAACCGGGACGCCGCATGCGCACGAATATGTCGCGTTTCGCTTACTTGCGATCGAGCTTACGGACAGCAACGCGCTTGCTGTACTCGTCGACGTGACCGAAATCGCCGATGCCGACGGACTCGGCAACGTTGGCGCCGGTGGCCATAGCGAGCTTCATGGCCTCCTCGACGTTGTCGCGATCCCTGTACCACTTGTGCAGGAACGCAGCGAGGGTGCAGTCGCCGGCGCAGACGGAAGAGACAAGCTTGATGTTGAACTCACGCTTGGCATACCAGATGTCCTCGCCGTTGGAGAAGTAAGCGTCACCGCGGCTACCACGGGTGAGCAGCACGTTCTGGACGCCGGCCTCGTGAGCGAGCTTCATGGCAACGCGGACCTCGTCATCAGTGTCGACCGGCACGCCGAAGATAGCCTTCATCTCGTGATGGTTCGGCTTAATGAGCAGCGGCTTCTTGTGAGCGAGCTCCTTGAGCTTGTCGGAGGACAGGTCCAGGACGACGTCGGCGCCACGGGCCTGAGCGTGCTCCATGACCTGAGCCAGGAAGTCGGGCGTAGCTTTGGGAGGCACGGAGCCGGAGACGATCAGGCACTCAAGGTCGCCCGCGGTGTCCAGGATGTTGTAGAGCTCCTCCTGGTGCTGCGGCGTAATAGGAGCACCGGGGTTGAGGATGCCGTACTCGTGCTGGCCATCGTTGACGTAGGTGTTGATACGCGTGATGCCGTCGGTCCAGACCGGGCGGCACAGGCAACCCAGGTTCATGACCTCCTCGACGATGAACTTGCCCGTGAAGCCGGCGAAGAAGCCGAGCGCGACGGTGTCGACACCCATCTTCTTAAAGGCGAAGGACACGTCGAGGCCTTTGCCGTTGGCCGTGTAGCTGGCCGAGCCGGTGCGGACGTTCTCGTCGGGCTCGAGCGGAGAGCTCGAAACCGTCATGTCGACAGCCGGGTTAGCGGTTAGCGTGTAGAACATTTACAGTACCCCCTGTATATGTGAGGGCCGCGTGGCCGGCCCATTCCAACCACGCGGTTACCTCTGATACCAAATTAGCGAGCTGCGGACTCGAGCAGTGCCTTGACCTCGGCGGCGGTGTTGCAGGCGAGCGCCTTCTCGGCGAGCTCGTCGCACTCGACCTTGGTCCACTGGCTGATGGTCTTGCGGGCGCGCAGGATGGACGGAGCGCTCATCGAGAACTCCTCCAGGCCCCAGCTGATCAGCAGCGGCTCAAGCAGCGGATCGGCAGCGGCCTCGCCGCACATACCGACCATGATGCCGGCCTTCACGCCGCTCTCGATGATGTTCTTGAGCGAGCGGAGCACGGCGGGATAGTACACCTGGTACAGGTTGGAGATGGTGTCGTTGCCACGGTCGGCGCACATGGTGTAGCCGATCAGGTCGTTGGTGCCGATGGAGAAGAAGTCGGCGACCTCGGCCAGGCGATCAGCGAGCAGCGAGGCGGCAGGCGTCTCGACCATGATGCCGACCTCGATGTTCTCGTTGAACTTGCGGCCCTCTTCGCTCAGCTCGGCCTTGCACTGCTCGACGAGCTCCTTGACGGCCACGACCTCCTCGACGCAGGTGACGAGCGGAATCATGATCTTGACGTCACCAAAGGCGCTGGCGCGCAGCAGGGCGCGGAGCTGGACCTTGTACTGGTCGGGGTTGGCCAGGCAGTAACGCACGGCGCGGAAGCCCATGAAGGGGTTGTCTTCCTTGACCATGTGCAGGTACGGGATCTCCTTGTCGCCACCAACATCGAGCGTGCGGATGATGACCGGAGCGCCCTTGAGCGCGCTGGCGACCTTACGGTAGGCGTTGAACTGCTCCTCCTCGGAAGGAAGCTCAGCAGAGTCCATGAACAGGAACTCGGAACGGAACAGGCCGATAGCCTCGGCATCGTGATCGAGCGCGTTGGGCACGTCATCGGGGTTGCCGATGTTGCAGGCAATAATCTTCTTGATGCCGTCGGCAGTCACGGACGGCTTGCCGCGGAAGGCCTCGAGAGCCGCCTTCTCGGCAGCGAAAGCCTCGGCCTTGGCAGTGTAAGCGGCGAGCGTCTCCTCATCGGGATCGGCCTCGACGATACCCTTGCCACCGTCGACGACAACGGTCATGCCGTTGCGCAGTGCGGTGCAGCTGTTGGAAACCGAAAGGACAGCCGGGATCTCGAGGGCGCGCGCAATGATTGCGGAGTGCGACGTGCGGCCACCAGTCTCGGTGACGATACCGGCAACGTGGGCCTTATCGATCGTGAAATTTCTGAATAGAAAACTTTATGTTGATTTTTGGAAGTATTATAGT
>USFK01000118.1 GCA_900553935.1 uncultured Collinsella sp. | reverse complement strand
TCCCGTCTCTTGTTAGTGACGACCCTGTGCTTAACTATGTACTAACTAAAAGCGATTCTTTGGTAAGGGTTTAGGCCATGCGACGCAGTCGGCCGGCGGCTTTCTGCCTGAGTTCCACACCGACTTCGTCTTCGCCTTCCTGTCCGAGACCTTTGGCTTTTGCGGTTCCTTTTTGCTCCTGTGCCTCTACGTGCTGCTGATCTTTTCGACGATTCGCGTCGCCTTTAAGTGCGAGTCGCTGTTCTTGCGCCTATCGTGTGTGGGCATCGTTGGCATGTGGGCGTTCCAGACCTTCGAAAACATCGGCATGTGCATCGGCATGATGCCGATTACCGGTATTCCGCTACCGTTTATTAGCTTCGGTTCGTCTTCGATGATGATTCAGCTGCTGACGGTGGGTATCGTACAATCCATATGGCGGCATCGTTCGGGCGCCGCGTAACCGCTGGAGGGGTTTGCTATGAAAATTCCCGTAGATAAGCTGACCCGCGCTTTTAAGATGGGCGCGTCCGTTAAGAAGGATTCCGATACGCCGGTGCGCGTCTCGGTCTATTTGGATTCGTCCGCCTCGCGCTTTCTGGCCGAGACGGTGCGTGACGCCTTTGTGCCGCAGACGACCTCGGGCATTGTGCGCGTCGAGCGTCTGGGGGATGAGCGAATTGCTCCAAAGACCGATACCGATGTGGTACTGGTGCTCTCGTGCGGTTCCGACCGCTTGGAGAGTGCCGTGCAGGAGCTCGTGATCGCCGGCGCGCCCGTGTGCGTGCTTGCCGAGTCTGCTGTGGAGGTGCCGTTTATCGAGGAGTCCACGCCCATGCTCGGCGTGGTGGCGGCAACCGATAAGACGTATCTGCTCGAGACGCTTGCCCGCTGGATTCTCGATCGCACCGAAAAGGAAACGGCTTTTGCGGCGAACTTTGCCTTCATGCGCATCGCGGCGGCCAATCGTATCATTACCTCGTGCGCGCTCACCAATATGGCGACCGGTGCGCTGGTGTTTTTGCCGGGCGCCGATTATCCCGTTATGGCGCTGGCTCAGGTGGGCATGCTCTTTGAGCTCGCTGCCGTCTTTGGACGCGGCATTAAGCCTGAGCGCGGCTACGAGGTCGCGGGCGTGCTTGCCGGCGGTCTTGTGATCCGCGCGGTCACCCGTGCGCTCGTCAAGCAGACGCCGCATATTGGGTTTGCCGTCAAGGCGCTCACTGCTGCCGCGGGCACCTATGGCATGGGCCGTGCGCTCGTTTCGCTCTACGAGCGCGATGTCGACTACAGCCGTGCCAACGAGGTGGTCACTGCCACGTTCTCCCGCGTTCGCGATCTGGTGACCACGGTCGCGGGCGCTACCCGTCCTATGGCGTCCTACCAAGACGCATCCGATCTCGCTGCTTAGGGGTTTTCCGTTGCGCGTTCCGTATCAAGACTGCTTTCATTTAATTGAGCCGCTGCTCGCCAAGGTCGAGAAGCCGAGTCGCTATATCGATCACGAGTGGGGCACGCTTTCCAAGGCCGATGCCGACTACCGTTGCTGCCTGATCTACCCGGATGTGTACGAGGTTGGTCTGCCCAACCAGGGTATCGCCATCCTCTACAACATCCTTAACCAGGCCGAGGGCATCTCCTGCGAGCGTGGCTATGTGCCGTGGCCCGATATGGGTGACGCTATGCGCGAGGCGGGCATTCCGCTGCTCTCGCTCGAGGGTGCAGCGCCGGTCGCTTCGTTTGATATCGTCGGCCTGCATGTGCCGCACGAGATGGCGGTGACGAACTTCCTCGAGGCACTCGACCTCGCTGGCATTCCGCTGTTAGCGGCCGACCGAGGTGAAGACGACCCCATCATCATCGCCGGCGGCCCCTCGGTGTACAACCCCGAGCCGTACGCGGCCTTCTTCGATGCCATCCTCATCGGCGAGGGCGAGGAATCGCTGCTCGAGACCTGCCAGCTGCATCGCCGCCTGCGCGACGAAGGAGTCCCGCGCGCGCAGATTGTTGAGCAGCTTGCATCCATTGCCGGCAACTACGTGCCGTCGCTCTATGAGGTTCGTCACGACGAGCCCTGCTCGCCGCATGGCTACACCGTGCCGCGCGAGGGCAAGGATGCGCCGACCGTGGTCTACAAACGCGTCGTCGAGGATTTTGGCGCCACGAATCCGCTGTCGCAGTCGTGCGTGCCCTATGCGCAGCTGGTTCACGATCGCCTGTCTATCGAGATCCTGCGCGGCTGCGCCCGCGGCTGTCGTTTTTGTCAGGCCGGCATGACGTATCGCCCGGTGCGCGAGCGTTCGGCCGACCAGATCGTCTCGTCGGTGATTCAGGGTCTGGAAAAGACCGGCTATGACGAGGTGTCGCTGACCTCGCTCTCCACGACCGACCACTCCTGCATTCGCGACGTGCTCGGCAGGCTCAACCGTCGCCTGGAGGATACGGGTATTCGCGTATCTATTCCGTCGCAGCGCCTGGATTCGTTTGGCGTGGATATGGCCGAGTCGGTCGCCGGCGAAAAGAAGGGCGGCCTGACGTTCGCGCCCGAGGCCGGCAGTCAGCGCATGCGTGACATCATTAACAAGAACGTGACCGAGGAGGACCTGGACCGTGCGGCCAAGGCGGCCTTCGAGGCCGGCTGGAACCGCATGAAGCTCTACTTTATGATGGGCCTTCCCGGTGAGCGCGACGAGGACATCGTAGCCATTGCCAATCTGGCCGATCACGTGCTGGAGCTCGGTCGTTCCGTGGTGCCCAAGGCTCGTCGCGGCTCGATTTCGGTATCCATCTCGGTTTCGGTCTTTATCCCCAAGGCTGCCACGCCGTTCCAGTGGTGCCCGCAGCTCGACTACGACGACGTCAAGCGTCGCCAGAAGCTGCTTATCACGAGCGTTCGCAACCGTGCCGTCCGCGTGCATTACCACGATGCCGAGACCTCGCTCATCGAGGCCGCGCTGTCCCGCGCCGGTCGTGACATGACGCCCGTCATCATCGATGCTTGGCGCTCGGGCTCTCGCTTTGACGCCTGGGTAGAGCATTTCTCGCTCGATAACTGGAAGGAAGCTGCTGCCAAAAACGGCATCGACCTCAATGAGCTCGTGCACCTGCCCTACGAGTTGGACTGGCGCCTGCCGTGGGAGCACGTGAGTCCCGGCTGCACGCGCGGCTTCCTCGAGCGCGAGTACCGTCGCTCGCTCGAGGGCGTCACGACTCCCGACTGCACCCGCACGTCGTGCACCGGCTGCGGGATCTGCCCCACGCTCCACGCCAAGAATGTATTGATGGGTGATCGCGCATGAGTGAGCGCCTGACCGACAACCCCTCGCTCTTTAGGCTTCGTGTTCGCTATGGCAAGCGCGACCGCCTTAAGTACCTGGGCCATCTCGAAGTAATCCATACCATTGAGCGCATCGTGCGCCGTGCGGGACTTCCCTATGCCGTCACGCAGGGCTTCTCTCCGCACATGCGCGTGGGCTTCTCTTCGGCGCTACCGGTGGGTACGTCGTCGACCTGCGAGTGGTATGACCTGTTTATGACCGAGTTCGTGGCGCTCTACGAGGCGTTTGGGCGCCTGGCTGCGGCGTCTCCGGCCGATCTGGCGCCCATCGAGGCGGCGTACATCGACGTGCGCACGCCGGCGTTGACGGCGCAGCTCACGCGCCTGTCGTATCGCATCGACCTGCACTTGGATCCCGAGGCGCCCGTAAGCCCCGACGAGGTGCGTCGTGCGATCGACACGCTGCGCGCGGACCATGGCATCGACTACGCGCGCGGCAAAAAGAGCAAGCGCTTGGATTTGGATCACACACTCGTGGGCTATGAGCTCACGGCGGGGGAGCGCCCGGACCATCTGGTGCTCATGCTCGACACCCATGCCGACAACGAGGGCTCCATGCGTCCGGAAATTTTGCTTTCCGCTGCTGATGTTTTGTTGCAGGGCTTGACCCCGGGCGTGGATGCACCTATTGTTTCCACCGGTATGCAAGACCTCGTGACCATCTGCTCCTACGATGTCGAGCGTCAGAATCAAGCATGCGAGGACGACGAGGGCCGACTCGTCAGCCCCATACCTGTGCGAACTTGTGGATTTGCTCCACATACTCGTTGACGGGGGTATTTTCGCCTGCTACTATATTCGGCTGTTGCACTAACTGATGCATGAAGGGCAAGTAAACATGTACGCAATCGTTAACACGGGCGGCAAGCAGTACAAGGTCGCCACCGACGATGTCATCACCGTCGAGAAGATCGAGGGCAATGAGGGCGACAAGGTCACCCTGCCGGTTATCTTCCTCAACGATGGTAAGAAGATCGTCACCGATCCCGACAAGCTGGCCAAGGCCAAGGTTACCGCTCAGATCGTTGAGCAGTTCAAGGGCGAGAAGCAGCTGGTCTTCAAGTTCCACAAGCGTAAGCGCTATCGTCGTCTGAAGGGTCACCGTCAGCAGCTCACCAAGCTGAAGATCGTGAAGGTCCAGGCTACGTCCCGCGCCAAGAAGGCTGTCAAGGCAGAGGCCGAGGCTGTTGCCGAGGCTCCCGTCGCCGAGTAGATTACACTCGTAACGAAAGAGTAGGTATACACAATGGCACACAAAAAAGGACTCGGTTCCTCCCGTAATGGCCGTGACTCCCGCGGTCAGCGCCTTGGCACGAAGCGCTATGCCGGCCAGACGGTAACCACGGGCACGATTCTCGTCCGTCAGCACGGCACTCACATCCACCCGGGTGAGAACGTTGGCCGTGGCAAGGACGACACGCTGTTCGCGCTGGTCGACGGTACCGTTGAGTTCCACAAGGGTATCAAGCACAGGGTCAGCGTACGCCCGCTCGCGAACGCGTAATTCACCCTTCATAGAGCACATATTTGGGAGGCACTTGAGTTTTAGGATTCAAGGGCCTCCCTCTTTTTTGTAGGAGGCGATTCTGTTGTCACAGTTCACCGATATCAGCCGCATTAACGTGTGCGGCGGCGACGGCGGAGCCGGATGCATGTCGTTTAGGCGTGAGGCATTTGTCCCCAAGGGCGGCCCCGATGGCGGCGACGGCGGTCGTGGCGGCAATGTCGTCATCCAGGCCGATGCTCAGCTGTCTTCGCTGATCGATTACCGCTTTAAGCATCACTTCCGCGCCGAGCGCGGCACGCACGGGCAGGGTGCCCGTCGTAACGGTAAGAGCGGCGAGGACCTGATTCTCAAGGTCCCTATGGGTACCGTGGTGCGCGAGCTCGACCCCGAGACGCAGACCCCGATGTTCGAGATTG
>USFK01000117.1 GCA_900553935.1 uncultured Collinsella sp. | reverse complement strand
CGCGCGCCTTACCTTTCGGGTTCACCATCCATGGTGGGGCGCGTTTCTAACGAAGCCATAACGGCCGTTGGGTTCTTTTGGCGCCAACCCTTCTCGACCCGCACATCATGATTAATTTGCTTAAGGCAACAACTTTCCCGATCGATGTAATCACCGAATCAAAACGTGTACATCAGCCATCAAAGATGCCGAAAAATGTCATATTTGGAGGCTGATGTACACAAATGCAGAATCCCGCACAACCCAGTAGCATCCTCCATATGTCTGGACTCTCTATGCTTACGCTGGATAGACATCGCCGGAACGGGTATAGTATCGAAAGTTTTGTCGTTAACCAGCGGGGGAGTCCTGTGGGCATCAAAAAGAAGATCAAAAAGGAGCTTATCGGCACTTCCGATTACCCGTCGAATAAGATCTTTACGATCTCCAATTTCATCACCTTTACGCGCCTGATCCTCACCCTGGTATTTCTGTACCTGTTTGTGACGGATAACAACCGCGTCATCGCCATCGTTATCTACGCCGTTGCCGCCTCTACCGACTGGATGGACGGTCAGATCGCCCGCATGACCAAGACGGTCTCGTGGCTCGGCAAGGTCATGGATCCCATCTGCGACCGTGCGCTGCTGTTCACCGGCGTACTTGGGCTGGTGGTTCGCGGAGAGTTGCCAATCTGGGTCTGCGTGCTCATTATTGGCCGCGACATCTATCTGGGCATCGGCACGCTTATCGTGCGTCATTATCACCGTCGCCCCATCGATGTCGTCTTTCCCGGAAAGATTGCCACTGCACTGCTCATGACCGGCTTCTCGCTCATGCTGCTCGGGTTCCCCGTTATTGACGGCCTGCATCTTTTACCTTCAACCCTTACGGCCTTCCCGGGCCTCAACGGAAGCTCGGTGCCCCTCGGCATCTTCTTTGTGTACGGCGGCGTGATCTTCTCCATGCTCACGGCTGTCATCTATTCCATTAAGGGCGGAGTGGCCATTAAACAGGCTCTCGCGCATCCCGAGGACGAGGACATCGACTTTCTGAACCCCGAAATCGAAGACTGATTCGTTGGGGTATGATTACGTACGGTTCATTATTTGCGGCACGTCCGCGATAAGTTAGGGGTTGTCATGGACAACATGGTTAACAATATGCCTCAGAATGATAAGACTGCTGACGCTACCTGCGTATTCCGCGTGCCTTCAAGCGACGTCACCGTTCCCGACCTCATGGCCAACGTGCGCATCACCGCCCCCGTTCTGTCCATCGTCAAGGGTCCGCAGACTGGTGCCGCCTTTGAGCTCGAGGACGACGTGACCACCATCGGCCGCGATCCTGCGAACGGCATCTTCCTCAATGACATGACCGTATCGCGCAGCCACGCGCGCATTATCCGCGAGGGCCTCGGCGCTCGCATCGAGGACTTGGGCTCGCTCAATGGCACCTGGGTCGACGGTGCCATCGTCAATGCAGCCCCGCTGCACGACGGTTCTTCCGTCCAGATCGGTACGTTTACGCTCATCTACCACGAGAGCACGCCGGAGCGCATCGAAACCGGTGAGTAGGGCATGGCCGAACGCAACTATCTGAGTATCGGCCAAGTCGTCAACCTACTTCGAGGCGCATACCCCGATCTTTCGAACTCAAAAATTAGATTTCTAGAAGATGAGGGGCTCATTACCCCTCATCGTACGCCTAAGGGATACCGTCAGTACTCTAAGGAGGACGTTGATCGCCTGGAGGTCATCCTGCACTTGCAGAAGACCCGCTACATGCCGCTCAACGTGATTAAGCAGCGCTTGGAAAACGCCACGGACCTGTCAACGCTCGCCTACGAGGTGGGCTTGCTGTCCGATGTTCCGCTTAAGACGGAGCCCAAGGAGACCAAACAAAAGCTGCATCCCATCGAGACCATTCCCGATATGCTGGGCGTCGAGATCTCGTTTATCCGCTCGCTCGCCGAGAACGACCTCATTCGCATCATCAAGAGTCCGCAGAATCGTGAGCTCGTCGATGGTCGCGATTTTCCAATCATCCGCTACTGCTCGGAGCTGTCGCGCTTCCACATTGAGCCGCGCAACCTGCGTCAGTACGTATCGTCGGCAAACCGCGAATCTTCGATGTTTGAGCAGGTTCTCGTGAGCATGCTCGGCATGGATACCTCCGATGACGAGCGCGACGCCAAGCTCGAGCGCGCTTTTAAGAAACTGCACGACCTCACCGAGGGTGTGCATACCGCGCTACTTAAGAACCGTGTCTTTGAGTCGCTCAACGCCGTGGTCGAGGACGCTGACATCGATGCCCTCGATGAAGAGATTGCGCGTTCCGAATCGACCAAGGCTAAAAGCGATGCGACAAGCGTCCCCGCGGTTGCCGCGCACGACGAGTCGCTCGTGCAGCCGTCCAAAGTCGTCGTCCCCTCGCAGAGCTCGTCTGCTAACACGGGCAAATAACCGCCGTTCACCCGGCAATCCATGAAAGGTCACCCATGTACGACTTCGAATCTCATATCGTCGATATCCCCGACTATCCCGAGCCCGGAGTCGTCTTTAAGGACATCACGCCGCTCTTTGGAAATCCCGAGGCCCTGAAGGCCATGGTGGATGCCCTGGCCGAGCATTTTGCCGACATGGGCATTACCAAGGTCGTAGGACCCGAGGCCCGTGGCTTTATGGTCGGTGTGCCCGTGGCCGTCGCCCTGGGTGCCGGCTTTATTCCCGCACGTAAGCCGGGCAAATTGCCGCGCAAGACGGTCAGCGAGAGCTACGAGCTCGAGTATGGAACGGATTCTATCGAGATCCACGCCGATGCCATCAGCTCTAAAGATACCGTGTTGATTCTGGACGACTTGGTCGCGACGGGCGGAACTGTCGAGGCAACAGGTAAACTGGTGCGAGATATGGGCGCAAAGCTTGTAGGTTACGGTTGTATCCTTGAGCTTGCGTTTCTCAACCCGCGCAAGAAGCTCACGCCTTCTAACGACGACGTTGAGCTCTTTAGCCTGGTAACGGTGGACTAGCCGCTACCCTTAGATACCGGAAAGGAAGCTCCATGCGCACAGCAAACACGCACAGAAACATGGCACGCTGCGCTGCTACGGCAACCCTCGCTTGTGTTTTGGGCCTGGGCCTCTCGGCTCCTGCCTATGCCGATACCGCATCCGACCTTGCCGCTGCCCGTACCAAGCTAGAGCAGATTGGCACGCAAACCCAGCAAATTCATGAAGAACTCTCCGCACAGACGCAGGAGCTTGATCAGACTGCAGGCGAAATCACGCAAAAGCAGCAAGAGATTGCCGAAGGCCAGGCCAAGCTCTCTAACTACGTTGCCGGTGAGTACAAGACCGGCGGTCTGAGTCTCCTTCAGGTTCTGACGGGCGTCGACGATCTGGGCGACATGCTCAACCGTCTCTTCTACTACGGCAAGGTGTCCGACAAGCAGGCCCAGTCCATTCAGGAGGTCAAGGACCTTAAGCAGCAGCTCACCGATAAGCAGACCGAGCAGGAGAAGAACGTCGCCGCGACACAGAAGAAGGTCGACGAGCTCAATGCTCAGCAGGCTGAGGCCCAGAGTGTCGTGAACTCCCTGGATTCGCAGCTGCAGGCCGAGCTCGCTGCCGAGGCCGAGGCCAACGCTGCGCTGCAGGCTGGCATTAATGCCAGCACCGCCGAAAAGGCCACGGTGAGCAACGACACCGCCGGTACGACCGAGAACACCAACAATGGTGGCGGTACGACCAACAACGGCGGTGGCAACACGCCTGCGCCCACGCCCGCTCCTGCTCCCACGCCGCAGCCTGCCCCCACGCCCGCTCCGGCACCCACGCCCTCAGCACCGAGTCAATCTGTTGATGGTGGCTCCGTTGTTTCGCGCGCCTACAGCAAGCTTGGCTATGCTTATTCTTGGGGCGGTATTGGACCGAACAGCTTTGACTGCTCCGGCTTTGTAAGCTACTGCCTCACGGGCCGTTATTGCCGCCTTGGCACTACGGGCACCTTCATGGGCTGGACCCGCGTGTCCGATCCCCAGCCTGGCGACGTCGTGGTTAACTCTTACCACACCGGCATCTACATTGGTAACGGCCAGATGATCCATGCTTCCGACTACAAGACGGGCGTTATCATCAGCTCCGTTGCCGCTGGCATGAACAACAATTACATCTTCGTGCGCTACTAATTTATTTCTACAGCGAACGAACGTGGGCCTCGCGATCTTGAGTCACGAGGCCCATTCTTTTTGCCCCAACAGTTTGCCTTAAGATCAGGACGGCTATCTAGTATTCAAAACTAGATAGCCGTCCAATCAATCCGAAAGACGGCTATAATTGTTGAGGAACAAATAGAAAGGACCCTCAATGAGCTGGGCGCTTATCTCCGATTCGAGCTGCAATCTTCGCGATTGGCAGCCAACCGCACCTCATACCACCTTTGCATTTGCACCCCTTAAGATCCGAGTGGGGGAGCGCGAGTTTGTCGATGACCTCACGCTCGACGTTCACGAGCTCAATTGCGCCGTGCAGGCGGAGTCAAGTGCTTCTTCAAGCGCCTGTCCAAGCGTAGGGGAGTGGGCCGAACTCTTTAGGCTTGCCGACAAGACGATTTGCATGCCCATCTCGGAGGGCGTATCGGGAAGCTACAATGCCGCGGCCACCGCACGTGACATGGTGCTTGCCGAGGAGCCCAATCGTCAGATTCATTTGGTTAACTCGCGAGCCGCAGGTGGCAAAATGGACCTAATCTTCCTGCTGTTCGACCGCTATCTTGCAAGCAACCCGGATACCTCCTTTGAGAATGCCTGCGCCTACTTCGATAGCTTGGAGCAGCAGAGCAAGATCCTCTTTAGTTTGTGCAATTACGAAAACCTTGCGAAGGCCGGACGTATTCCTAAGGCGGCCGGCGTTATTGCCAACAAGCTCAATATCCGCATTTTGGGCACGGCGAGCGAAGCGGGCAAAATTGAACTCGTCGGGCACACGCGTGGCGAAAAGAAGATGCTCACCAAGATTGTCGACACCATGGAGGCCGAAGGTTTCACGGGCGGCGAGGTCATCATCGATCACGTTGAGAACGAAGCTGGAGCCCAGGCGCTTGCCGACCGCATTGTCGAGCACTGGCCCGGCTCCAAGACGATTGTCATGCCCTGCAACGGGCTAGATTCATATTATGCCGAGATGCACGGGCTCATTATCGGCTACGGCATGGGCGTGGCTTCGGGCCGATAATGCCCAACTAGACAAACGAACGGGCGGGATAAAG
>USFK01000116.1 GCA_900553935.1 uncultured Collinsella sp. | reverse complement strand
TTGCATTCTAATTTAGTTATGGCCACATCACCGGAAGCACCGGCGGGACTCGGCATCAAACAGAATCGACAGAGCGCCGCAAACCGCAACAGCCTTGCCACTCAAATGGACAAGATATTTGGTTTTCTCAACACTAGCCCTCGACACTCATCGCAACAGTGTCGAGGGCTTTACCAGGTTTGTGTCGGCTGTTCTACTCGTCTTCGAGAATCATGCCCGCTATCTCGACTTTCTTTTGCGCATCGGCCATGCTCACATGCAGCATGTGGTGCACGTATGCAATCTCCGACACAGGTATCTCGACACGGTAGCGTCGCGTCATGTCGATAAAGGCCTCGCGGAAGTTCTCGATAAAGTCCGCATGGTCGCGCTCAAAGGCCTCGGTGTCGGGGGCGGAGTCAACAAAATTCTTGGTCACCAGGCGCTCGATAAGACCGCACAGGTGCACGTAGACGCCGATCTTGCGGCGCGCGTCGATATCCTCGCCCTGCAGCTCCGCCAAGCGCTTGACCGCGCGGTCGGCCTCGATGTAGAGCATCTCGGGGTTAAGGATCGTAATGGACTCGATCACGTTGCGAAGGGTCAGGTTGCGCAGGAGGTTGGCATGGAACTCCTGGACGCTCTCGGGGTCCACGAGCGGGAAGAGCGCCCGGTCGAGCGCGTCGGAGCTTCCCTCGTAGAGAATGTCCTCGAGCCCCACAAACGGCACCGACACGATGCCCGGGTCCATGGTGCCCACGACGGCGCGCACGCGGTAGTCGCTAAAGACCGGGGCGCCGTCGCCCTTTTGGGCGAGCATGGGGTAGTCGCAGGTCACGAGCTGCACCTCGGGCGTGCCGGGGAGGCTGTTCTGCACGATCTGGCGGATCTTGTCGGCTGCCTCGATACCCGACTCCGAGCAAAACGCCACGGCGTCGTTTTCGACCGAACCCCTCACCACGCTGTAGCTGGGCGCGAGCCCCGCCGAGGCGTGGGCGAGCACCTCGTCCAGATCGGCGTGGGCGATGAGCGCGCTTCCCACCTCGAGGGCAAGGCCGGTCGACACGTTGTTGACGATGTGGATGTCGCACGTCGTGAGCCCTGTAATGGCGTCGTTGATCTTTTCGAGCGAACCCATGTCCACCAGGATCGCCACCGTCTTGCAGTGCGAGTAGCGCGCGAGCAGGCGCGAGAGCTGCCCCACGATCTCGGTGACCTCCTGGTCGTAGGTCATGTCGATGGCCTCGAAGACATGCGTTCGCAGGATGCGGTCGGCGGCGTCGGCGATGCTCGTGGCGGTGGAATAGCCGTGGCACACCACCACGCCCAGGTAGTCGCGCAGGCCTCCCGTGGCGCGCAGGGCGTCCCCCACCTCGATAAAGAGCACCGTGCGTGAGAGCGCATCGAGCTCCATGCCGAGGGCTGTCTTGGTCTTGGCGGCGATTTCCTCCACAACGGTCGCCGTGCCGGGTTGGTTCTTCTCCAAAAGCGTCAGAGTCCGCTCCACGGCGTCCGCATTGGCGATCCGCCACTTGCTCAGGCCCGCACCGCCCCAGAGCTGCGTAAAGAGCGACTGCGCGATGGAGCGCGAGATCTTGCGCGTAAGCTCGATGCCGTAGGCGTGGTTCACCTGCTCGATCACGGGCGCGACCATCTTCTCGTAGGCGCCCACGCGCGGGTTGACGCTCTTGTTCTCAAAGTCGAAGTTCATGTAGTCGTCGTAGGCACGCACCGCCATGGTCGCGCTGGTAAAGAACTCGGTGAAGCTCACCTGACCGCGCTCGAGTGCCTCAACGGGGTCGACAATCTTTTGGAAAAAGCCCGTCACGCGCACGGACGGGTCGTTGACATCCTTGTCGCCGCTCACGAGCTGGTCGTCGTCGGGCTCGGGCGCCGTCTTGCCCAGCACGCTGGAGGGCAGATTGTAGGTCTGGATGGTGAGCGTCTCGCTCTCGCGGTTGAGATAGGCGCCCGCGCAGCAGTTGGTGATACATGAGCGGAGGCCGTCGATGTTGTCCTTGAAGTCGGCGTCGACGAGGGCGCGCAGGGCGCCGCGGCTTACCGCGATGTCGGCACCCACGCGACGGCCCTCGACGCGCAGGTAGTGCATCACAAAGAGCGTGCGCTCCTCGACGCTGCGCTCCGCCAGGCGCGGGAGCGTGACGGTGATGGGCACAAAGCGCGCGATACCCTTGACGATATCGCTGTCGGCAGGCAGGGCGGACGAGAGCAAGAAGCGGGCGGGAGGCACGTCCGACGTGCCGCGCGCGGTCTCGCCCGTAGGGTCGCCGGCACCGATGCGTTGCAGGATACGTTCACGCGCCACGCGGGGCAAGTGGTCGTAGCCGCTCAGGTAGATCACGCCGCCGTTGGCCTCTTTGACCGCACCACCAAAGCCGTCCGCACCAAAGATCTCGTACTCGACCTCTGTCGCCTCGACGGGTCGTTTGCAGTCGATGCGCACGTAGCGGGCCTGCGTCGGCAGAATCCCCGCATTGACGCCGTACTCAAAAGTGAGCTCGCTCATCATGCGCTTGCCCGTCCCCGGCTCGCCGATCAAAAGCGCCGGGAGCCCATGTGGCGGATAGCGGATGGCGCTCTTGAGGTGGTCGACGCATGTCCCGTACGTAAGGTCGAAGCCGATGGCCTTGTCAAAGTCCTCTTCTTCGTCGATGCCCGCAGCACCCAGCAGCTCGTCTATCGAGGCATATTCGGATTTATCGAACGCATGCCTAAAGTAGCGTTCGACGGAGTGGCGATGGAAATAGAGCACCGGGCGGGCGTTGACCTTGATAACGTCGCCCTGACGAACGAGCTCGTTAAGATACTGGCTCGCCAGACTGCGGCTCACATGGCATTCGCTCGCGATCTTAGCCGTCGTGAAGTTGTCGATGTTGCACAGGTTAAGGTCGCGCGTCATCTTGTCGAGCGTCTTGAGAATCTCGGTTTTGGTGTCGTACGTAATCACGGCGCTGCCCCTTTTGCTCTTAGGTCACTTGGGGCGATTGTAGCCAAGGGAGGCGGTGCTATACAAATAAAATGGCTCTGTTAGACCGGGATTGACATGAAGTATTGATAGGCAACGTTCCCATAGAACGCAAAACTCCACGGGGGTGTTGTCTATTGTCGCCTCATGTCAATTCCGGTCTAGCAGAGTCTTAAAAGATCATTAGGTACAGAGAGATTTAAAAATCCCCGTCCTGGAAAAATCATCTGTTGCCGAACATCAAAGGCCAGGGCTAGCGGCTCCTATTAGATGCTGGCTCACATAGCAGCCCAAGTAGCTAAAAGAGCCCCGTCCCAAATGAGTTCGTTAACGCCAGGGGTCAGCTTCGAAGAGGGGCTCGCGCTCGGGGCGGCGATCGCTGTAGGGATCGTAGCCGTCATCGTCCTCGTTCTCGGCACGGATGTAGGGGTCGCGCGGCTTGGGCGCCGGCTTGGACGTGGGCCTGGGCGCCGGCGCGCTTGTCTTGATCTCGTCTTTCATCTGCATAGCTCCTTACATCGCATCCGTTCGGCATCATCGATTGTCGCACGAAAAAGGGCGGCGGACCCAATGGATCCGCCGCCCTTGGCGTTTAGAGACGGCTGGTAGATTTTAAGGCATATCCCAAAAATCTACTCGGCGTCGGGGACCTCGTAGGTGGCCGCCGGCGTGTTATCGCACACGACGGTAAAGCCGCCGTCCTTGTCGACATCGACTGTCACCTGATCGCCCTCGCGCACCGTGCCGTCGATGATAGCGGCGGCGATGGCATCCACGACCTCGCGCTGAACCAGACGCTTGAGCGGACGGGCGCCAAAGACCGGGTCCAGGCCGCCCACGGCGAGCATCTGCTTGGCCGCCGGGGTGATGGCAAGCGTCATGCGCTCCTTGGCCAGACGCGCGCGGACGTCGGCGAGCTGGATGTCGACGATCTTCTCGATCTGCGCCATGCCGAGCGGATGGAACACCACGATATCGTCGATACGGTTGAGGAACTCGGGGCGGAAGGTTTGAGCCATGGCCCCGTCAACCTGATGGCGCATCTCCTCCTCGTCCTTGCCGGACAGATCGGCGATAGCCTTGGAGCCCACGTTGGACGTCATGATGATAATCGTGTTCTTGAAGGACACTTGGCGACCCTGACCGTCGGTCAAACGGCCGTCGTCGAGCACCTGCAGCAGCACGTTAAAGACATCCGGATGAGCCTTCTCCATCTCGTCGAGCAAGATCACGGAGTAGGGACGACGGCGCACGGCCTCGGTGAGCTGGCCGCCCTCGTCGTAGCCCACGTATCCCGGGGGCGCACCGATCAGACGCTGGACGCTGAACTTCTCCATGTACTCGGACATGTCGATGCGCACGAGCGCGCGCTCGTCATCGAACAGGCACTCGGCCAGCGCCTTGGCGAGCTCGGTCTTGCCTACGCCGGTGGGGCCCAGGAAGAAGAAGCTGCCGATGGGCTTGTCTGGGTCGGAGAGACCCGCACGGCTGCGACGCACGGCCGCGGCTACAGCGGAGACGGCCTCGTCCTGACCGATAACGCGCTTATGCAGCTCGCCCTCCAAGCCCTTCAACTTGTCGAGCTCGCCCTGCATCATCTTGGACACGGGCACACCGGTCCAGGCGCTCACGACCTCGGCGATCTCATCGGAGGTCACCTGTTCGTTGAGGCCCTCGCCGTCCTGCTGCTTTTGCGCCTCGAGCGCAGCCTCGGAATCCTGAATCTGCTGCTGCAGACCCGGGATCACAGAATAGCGAAGCTCGGACGCACGGCCCAGATCGCCGTTGCGCGTCGCGCGCTCCTCTTCGCTCTTGGCCTCGTCAAGCTGGCCCTTAAGCTCCTGCACGTGGTCGATGGCGTTCTTTTGGTTGAGCCAGCCGGCCTTTTGCACGTTGAGCTTTTCCTGGACCTCGGCAATCTCCTGGCGCAGGGCTTCCAGACGCTCCTTGGAGGCGTCATCGGTCTCCTTCATGAGCGCCTGCTCCTCGATCTGCAGCTGGGTGAGCTGACGCGTGGTGGCGTCGATCTCGACCGGCATGCTGTCGAGCTCCATGCGCAGGCGGCTTGCGGCCTCATCGACCAGGTCGATGGCCTTGTCGGGCAGGAAGCGGTCAGCGATGTAGCGATCGGAGAGGTCGGCGGCGGCCACGAGCGCGCTATCGGTGATATGCACGCCGTGGAAGATCTCGTACTTCTCCTTGAGGCCACGCAGAATCGAGATGGTGTCCTCGACGGTAGGCTCGCTCACCATTACGGTCTGGAAACGACGGGCGAGCGCCGCATCCTTCTCGATG
>USFK01000115.1 GCA_900553935.1 uncultured Collinsella sp. | reverse complement strand
CGTGGCGGTCGATGCCGCGACCGGCGAGGCGCTTGGCCCCTTCGACCGCATCGAGGCCCATACCGGCGAGGGAATCCTGCATCAGGCATTTCTGACGCTTCTGGTCGAGGGCCAGGGCGAAGACGCGCGCCTGCTGCTCTGTCGTCGCAGTCCGCTCAAACGCCTGTGGGGCGGGGTGCTGGCCGATGGCTGTGCCGGCCATCCGCTCCCCGGGGAAGACGTTGTCGCCGCCACGGCGCGTCGCAGCAACGAAGAGCTTGGCGTTACGCGCGAGCCCGATCAGCTCAAGCACCTCGGTCACGTGGTGTATCGCGAGGACCACGGCGACGGCCGCTGCGAGTGCGAGTGGTGCGAGGTCTTCCTTGCCCATGTTGAGCCGGGCGAGCTGCATATCAACCAAGAGGAGATCTCGGAGGTGCGCCGCGTGGCCCCGTCCGAGCTCGACGGCTACCTGCAGGGTCGCCCCGAGCAGCTGGCCCCCTGGCTCCGCGAGGCCCTCAGCGACCCATCCATCCGTACGGCCCTCGCTATGTAACAAAGGTACAGTCCCTTTGCCATATCCAAACCGTCACAACATTCGATGAAAATCTCGAAATCGAGGAAAAGCGTCGAATGTTGTGACGGTTTTTGTCCAGGGAATCGCTCCTCATCCAAAAAATCCGCTTGACTGTATTGCAACAACACAGCGCAACGTAAGGGGTGTCCGATAACGGGCGCCCCTTTTTAAGTGGCAACGTGGCTGCGAATTCGGAGCGCCCCCAACAAGAAAGGTGGGGAGATGGAAGCGGAAAAGAAGGCGTTTAAGATCACCAAGCGCGAAATTGGCTTTGTGCTGGGTATCGTTGTCTTTTTGCTAGTGAAGTTTCTTCCTTTGGCGGAGCTGAGCTCGACGGTCGAGCTTACGGTCGGCGGTCAGACCTGTCTGGCACTGACGCTCGCCACGGTGGTGTTCTGGGCATGTGGCGTGGCACAGCCGGGCTTTGTGGGCCTGCTCTACTGCGCGCTGCTCGTTCTGTTTAAGGTGTGCGTGGACGACACGGGCGCCGCGAGCATCTCGGCGACGGTCGCCTCCACGTTTAGCTCGTGGACCAAAGCCACCATGTGGCTCGTCATCGGCGCCTACCTCATCGCCAGTGCAGTCAAGGAGTCGGGCCTGGGCGAGCGCATCGCCTATGCGTTCATGCTCAAGTTCGTGCGCGACGCCAAGTCGCTCATCATCTCGATCTTCGCGCTCACCTTTGTGCTGTCGCTGCTGATCCCGCATCCGTTCCCCCGCGCCTTCCTCATCCTCGCCGTCGTCTCGGTCATCGCCGAGTCCGCCGGCTACGGTGACGACGACCGCGGCAAGCTCGGCTTCCTCGTGTTTGCCGCTGCCGCCCCGGGCTCCATGTTCTTCCTGACGGGCGATTCCACGCTCAACCCGCTCGTTGCGCAGTACAGCGCCGAGGCCGGCGGCATGAGCCCGTCCTTCGTCGACTGGTTCCTGTACATGAGCGTGCCCATGCTGGTCGTGCTGCTGTGCACCCTGTTCCTGGGCCTCTTCCTCTTTAAGCCCAGCAAGGAGCTCGTCTACGATCGCGAGCAGATCGTGGCCAAGCAGGCTGCGCTCGGCAAGCTCTCCGTCAAGGAGATCCGCACCATCGTGTGGCTTATCATCGCCATCGCGCTGTGGCTCACCGTCTCGGGCGATTACATCGGCTGGGTCACCCTGGCCATCGGCGTCTGCCTCGCCATGCCCGTCATCGGCGAGGTCCTCACCCCCGCCAGCTGGAATGCTGTCGACATCAAGTCCCTCATGTTCCTGACGGCCGCCATGGCCGTGGGCTCCGTGGGCGGTGCCACCGGTATGAACGCCTGGATCGCCGACGTCGTGCTTCCCAGCTCCGTGCCCGAGAACATCTTCCTGTTCGCCCTGCTTGTCGCTGCGCTCTCCATGATCATCCACATGTTCATGGGCTCGGTCATGGCCGTACTCGGCGTGTGCGTGCCGGCGTTCATCAGCTTCGCGGCCGGCTCCAGCGTAAGCCCGCTCGCCGTGGCACTCATCGTCTTCACGTCCATCAACATCCACTACATCCTGCCGTTCCATAACCTGCCGATCCTTATCGGCGAGGGCAAGGACGCCGGCGGCTACACCTCCAAAGAAGCCATGCGCATGGGCATTCCCCTCACCGCGGTCGTCTTTATCGTCGTGCTGGTCGAGGCCGCCTGGTTCCATCTCTTTGGCCTGATGTAAGCGGCCGAGCGCTTGGGCTGCAAACAGCCGAGTGCTTGAACCGCGAGTTGCCAAGCGCTCAATCTATAAGCGCTGCGGCCCCACTACGTTACCCAGCCCGGCGGCACTCCCGTCGCCGGGCACTCTCCCGAAAGGAGCACGCTATGTCCACTACCGATGCTTCCCAGATCCACGACCTGCGCTCCGCACTCGACTTTTTGCGCGAGATGCCGGGCCAGCTGCTCGAGACCGACACCCAGGTCGACCCGGACGCCGAGGTCTCGGGCGTCTATCGCCACGTCGGTGCCGGCGGTACCGTTATGCGTCCGACCAAAGAGGGTCCGGCGATGGTCTTCAACAACGTCAAGGGCTTTGACGATGCCAAGGTCTGCATCGGCATGCTTGCCAGCCGCAAGCGCGTTGCCGCCCTGCTCGACCTTGACGAGGAGCACCTGGGCCTCGAGATCGGCAAGCGCTTCGAGAACCTGATCGCGCCCGAGCAGATCGCCGAGGGTGCGCACGTCGACTGCCAGGAGGTCGTGTACAAGGCGACCGACGAGGGCTTTGACCTGCGCAAGATCGTTCCCGCTCCCACCAACACGCCCGTCGACGGCGGCCCCTACATCACCATGGGTCTCGCCTACGGCACGAGCCCCGATGGCTCCCAGTCCGACGTGACCATCCACCGCTTCTCCTGCGTCGACAAGGATAAGCTCGCCATGTGGATCACCCCGGGCAGCCGTCACCTGGGCGCGTTCTTTGACGAGTACTGCCAGCGCGGCGAGGACATGCCCATCTCCATCTCCATCGGCCTGGACCCCGCCGTGTACATGTGCTGCGGCTTCGAGGCTCCCACCACGCCGCTCGGCTTCAACGAGCTGCAGATCGCCGGCGCCCTGCGCGGCCATGCCGTCGAGCTTGCCGATTGCGTCACCGTTCCGCAGAAGTGCATCGCCAATGCCGAGTACGTGCTCGAGGGCTACCTCATGCACGACGAGACCATCAACGAGGACGTCAACGGCCACGGTTACGCCATGCCCGAGTTCCCCGGCTACACCGGTGGCGCCAAGGTTTGCCCGGTGATCAAGATCACCGCCGTCACCACGCGCACCAACCCCATCATGGAGAGCTGTATCGGCCCTTCGCACGAGCACGTGTCCATGGCCGGCATCCCCACCGAGGCTTCCATCTACAAGATGGTCGAGACCGCTATCCCGGGTCGCCTGCTCAACGTCCACGCCGCTCCCTGCGGCGGCGGCAAGTTCGTTGCCATCATGCAGTTCAAAAAGTCGAGCAAAAATGACGAGGGCCGCCAGCGCAACGCCGCCATGCTCGCCTTCTCGGCGTTCTCCGAGCTCAAGCATGTGATCCTGGTCGACGAGGATGTCGACATCTTCGACATGAGCGACGTGATGTGGGCCATGACCACGCGCTTCCAGGCCGACGTGGACCTCATCACCATTCCCGGCTGCCACTGCCACGTGCTCGACCCGTCCAACGATCCCGCGTTCGATCCCACGATCCGCGAGCACGGTATCGCCTGCAAGGCCATCTTCGACTGCACGGTGCCCTTCGACCTCAAGAAGAACTTCATCCGCTCGCAGTTCATGGGGATCGACCAGGACAAGTGGGCCAAGGAGATTGCGGCGTTTTAACAAACGCCGCAACGGTCGACGCTGTGCCGGCCCCAAGCACCCCATCTCGCCGCTCAGGCCGTCGCTCGCGTACAGAAGTACGCGTCGCTCCTCTTTCGCGGCGACCTGGGGCACTTGGGACCGGCTCGCTGACGGAGCCTGTTAAGCGATGTCAATCAGACCGATAGCTATGGATTTTAAGGAGTTGTCATGCCTGAGTCTTCTGCCCGTCCCCGTCGTATTGTCGTTGGCGTGTCTGGTGCCAGCGGTGCCGCGCTGGGCCTTGAGTGCCTCAAGTGCCTGCGTCAGGCCGGTGCCGAGTCGGCACTTGTCGTCACCCGCGGGGGAGAGATCACCATCGAGCAGGAACTCGGCATGACGCTCGACGAGTTTGCCGCGCACGCCGATGTGGTCTACGACAACAAGAACATCGGCGCCGCCATCGCAAGCGGCACCTATCCGGTCGACGGCATGATCGTGGCGCCCTGCTCCATGAAGACCCTCGCCGGCATCGCGAGCGGCTACAGCGAAAACCTGTTGCTGCGCGCGGCCGACGTACAGATGAAAGAGCAACGCCGCCTGGTGCTCATGGTGCGCGAGACGCCCTTCAGCGCCATTCATGTTGACAACATGGCCCGCCTAGTGCGTGTGCCGGGCGTGATGCTCATGCCGCCCATGCTCACGTTCTACAACGGCCCCGCCACGCTCGACGATGCGGTGCATCACATCGCCGCCAAAGCGCTCGAGGCCGTCGGCGTGTCATGCGCAAACTATAAGCGCTGGTCATAGGCGCATTTAGGGTAGGATACGAGTAGTGTTTGAGCCCGCTGCCCCTGTGGGCGGCGGGCTTTTCGCGTCAAAGGATGTGTCGGGAGGACCTATGCAGACGGGTATGTATGCGATTAGCGAGATGGCGAGCTTGTTTAACGTTTCGCGCCAAACGCTCATCTACTACGACAAGATCGGCCTGTTTAAGCCCGCCGTGGTTAACGAAAAAGGCTACCGTTTCTATTCGCCCACGCAGATCCCGCTCATGCGTCTGATCTGCATGCTGCGCGACCTAGGGCTCGAGCTCGACGAGATTGACCGCCTGACCTCGACGTTCGACATTGGCGAGATGACCGATCACCTGCGCTCGCGGGTTCAGGCGCTCGATGGGCAGATTGCCGGGCTCAAAGCCGAGCGTGCGAGCGTGCAGGAGCGGCTGAGCTTTTACGACGAGGCGGTTTATTGGCGCGAGCGCGAGGGCAAACCGGAGCTCAAGCAGTTCGAGCGCCGCTTCGTGGTCTTTGAGGAGTTCCCGGCCGATATCGAGCGCGGCCGTTCGATGCTGCACCCCACGCTCATGCGCGCGATTCTGCGCATGCGTGCGCTCACAGGCACGCGCGTCCTCGATGGAGTAGATGGGATACTTCTCGA
>USFK01000114.1 GCA_900553935.1 uncultured Collinsella sp. | reverse complement strand
AGACGCGCTGCACGCGCTCGACGACATCCATGGACTCGAGCAGGAACGGGTCGATCTTGGTCGTATCGCCCACCAGGCCGATGATCGTCTCATTCTCGCCGCGCGAGACGTCGGTCTTCAGGCCTTTTTTCTCAATCCAGCTGACGATATGGCTGACGGCCTCGTCGCTGGCGCTCTGCTTTAAAATTGCAATCATGGTGTGCCTCTCACCTCGATGGATAACCCTTGCAAAAACGGCCCGCATCGCGAGCCGTGTATATATGGTGCATGAGAGTTTATACTATCTGATTCGCTTTTGCCTTCTAAAGTGAGCCGTTGTGCCGCGTCTTCCTCGGAATTGCAAAGCTTTTTCTTTTATTTTGATAGCCCGTGGTGCACTTGGGTATAATGCCAAACGTTGGCCCTATTAGCTCAGGGGATTAGAGCGTCTGCCTCCGGAGCAGAAGGCCGTTGGTTCGAATCCAACATGGGGCACCATCGAACGTAAGACCGTCCGAACCTCGCATGGTCCGGGCGGTTTTTCTTATACCGACGCGACGTGATGGGACGTGGTATGGCAGCAACGGATATCGAGCGCGGACTCTCGACCGCCGAGGTCGAGGAGCGCATCGCCGCCGGTAAGATCAACCGCAACATGGAGCTCAAGACCAAGTCGGTCAAAGAGCTCATCATCGAGAACCTCTGCACGCTGTTCAATTTGATCAACGTGATCTTGGCGTTCCTGGTCATTTTGACCGGTTCGTTTAAGAATCTGACGTTCCTGTTCGTGGTGTTCCTCAATACCGCTATTGGCGTCATTCAGTCCATGCGCTCTAAGAAGATGGTCGATAAACTCACGCTGCTGACCTCCAAGAAGGCCATCGCGGTGCGCGACGGCGCCGAGGTGGAGCTCGACCTGGACCAGATCGTGCTCGACGACATCATCCGCCTGGGGCGCGGCGACCAGATTCCTGCTGACGCCGTGGTGGTTTCGGGCGAGGCGCTCGTGAACGAGAGCCTGCTGACGGGCGAGAGCGACCTTATTAAGAAGCAGCCCGGTTCCGAGCTCATGAGCGGCAGCTTTATCGACTCGGGCCTGCTGCGCGCCCGCGTGATCCATGTCGGCGCCGACAACTACGTGGCTAAAATAAATAATGAGGCCAAGTACGTCAAAAAGGTCAATTCCGAGATCATGAACGCGCTTAATGCCATCGTGCGCTTTGCGAGCATCATCATGATCCCGCTCGGTTTGGCGTTGTTTGCCTCGAGTGTGAGCGAGCTGTGGGATGCCGCGGGAACCCCGGGCGATAGCGCGCTTTCGTGGTGCTTCTCCGAGCTGTTGGCTGGTCATGTGCCTTCGTCGGCGCTGCTGTCCACGGTGGGTGCCCTGCTGGGCATGATCCCGCAAGGCCTGGTGCTGCTGACCTCGTCGGTGCTCGCCATCGCCACGGTGCGCCTGGCCCGCCGCAAGGTGCTGGCGCAGCAGCTCTACTGCATCGAGACGCTCGCTCGCGTCGACGTGCTGTGCCTGGACAAGACGGGTACCATTACCTCGGGTCGTATGGAGGTCGAGGGCACGTATCCGCTGCCGATCGAGGGCTTTGGCATGGGCGCGGGGGAGGGCGAAGCCGCCGTTCCCGTCGATACCACGGTGCTCGATTTTGCCCTGGCTAACGTGGCGCGTGCGACTTCGGCCGATGCCAACGAGACCTGCCAGGCGCTGCTCAACTATTACGCCGATCGACCGGTCGAGGTGTCCGAGCCGCTGTCGGTCATTCCGTTCTCGTCGTCCAAAAAGTGGAGTGGAGCTTCGTTTGCGCAGGGCTCCTATGTGATGGGCGCTGCGCAGTTTGTGCTTTCGGAGTGTGTGTTTTCGCAGGTCGAGAACCGTGTCGCCGAGCTTGCCAATACCTGCCGCGTGCTCGTGGTGGCGCGCGTGGACGGCTTTACGCCCGATGGCGATATGGTGGGCGAGGCCGAGCCCGTGGGCTTTGTGACTATCCGCGACGAGATTCGTACCTCGGCGGCCGAGACCATCGGCTACTTTAACGAGCAGGGCGTGACCCTTAACGTGATCAGTGGCGACGACCCGCGTACGGTGTCGTCGATCGCGCGCGTGGTGGGCGTGCCAGGGGCGGACGCTTATGTGGACGCCACGACGCTCGATACGCCGGCCAAGCTCGATGCCGCAGTGGACCGCTACCATGTCTTTGGTCGTGTGACCCCGCAGCAGAAGCGCGAGCTCGTGCAGGCGCTCAAGCGCCGCGAGCACACCGTGGCCATGACGGGCGACGGCGTCAACGACGTGCTGGCGCTCAAGGAGGCCGACTGCTCCGTCGCCATGGCGGCCGGCTCCGATGCCGCGCGTAACGTGGCCGAAATCGTGCTCGTCGACAACGATTTTGCCTCGATGCCCGCCGTGGTGGCCGAGGGCCGTCGCTCCATCAACAACCTGCAGCGTTCGGCTTCGCTGTTCTTGACCAAGACACTGTTCTCGATGGGCCTGGCGGCGCTGTGCATCGCGCTGCCGCCGTACCCTTTCGAGCCGATTCAGATGACGCTCATCAACTTCTTCTGCATCGGCGCGCCGGGCTTTGTGTTGGGCCTGGAGCCCAACAATGCTCGCGTGAAGGGGTCGTTCCTGACGAACGTGCTCAAGCGGGCACTGCCGGCGTCGATTGCGGTCATTTTGGCCGCGGCGCTCGATATCTTTGTGGCGCGCGTGTTTGGCTTTAACCAGCTCACGCTGTCTACGATGTGCCTGCTTACGTCGTGCGCGGCGAGCGTCAGCCTGATCTGGCGTATCTCGCAGCCCCTCACGCCCTTGCGTGTGGCGCTCTTTGTGTTTGTAGTCGTCGGCATCCTGACGGGCGTTATCGGATTCCCGAAGCTGCTGTCTATTGCCAACCTGTCGATGGGCCAGATGGTTATCTTGGCTGTCATCGTGGTCTTTACCTGCTCGGTGTTCTTTAAGCTCGCCACGATGATGGATTCGCTCAAGCCGCGTCGTCGTCATGCCGCAACTGGTTTTGGCCGCGGTGTGCGCGTCCGCTTGGGTCGCGGTGGCGGCAAGGTGAGCTCGACGGGTTCGACGGCGGAGCGTTTTGCCAAGCGCGTCGCCGCCGACATGGCACAGCGCCGCGAAGCTCGCACCGTTCGCGAGGCCGAGGTCCGCGCACTCGAGGGCGTGGCCCAGGCCCAGCCCAAGAAAAAGAAGGGTAGCGGAGCCAAGCGCTCTCGCGTAACCAAGTCCGCCCAAGGCATCAAAGTCTCGATGCCGAGCAAAAAGAAGAAGTAACTACGCGCCCTGGCGATGTTGAATTGGTGCCTTGCTCCTGTGGGGCCGTGGCGATGTTATGCTCTAACCTCGATTATTTGAATTGCTTCGAAAAGAGGATGCCGTGATCTGCCCGCATTGCCTTAAGACTATCGAGGACGGCGCCTCGTTCTGCCCCTACTGCAACGCCTACGTGGGTCCGGGCGATGGTCCGGAGCACACCGAGTTCGTGTTCTGTGAGGGCTGCGGTGCCCGTCTTTCTCCGCATGATCGTACGTGCCCCAAATGCGGACGCCCCGCTCCGGGTATCCTCTCCGAGGACGCGGCAGCATCCGACCTGGCAGCGGGCCGCACGGCGGGCTTTCCGCGCCTAACGCAAGAGCAGATCGATACCGAGGTGCCGCATGCGCCGGCCTCTGCCGCTGCGGTGCTTTCGGACGCCGCCGACCCCAATGAGACCTGCGTGCTGCCAGCTTTCGATAAGGATTTCGGTATCCCCAAGGTCGATATTCCCACGCCCGTTTCCCTGCATGACGATGCTCAAAAACCCAAGCGCAAGGTGCACCCCGACGAGGACGCCTATCACAAGCATAAGCGTCATATCCCCAAGCCGCTCGTCGTCATCGCGGTCCTTGCCGTCGTTTGCGGCGGTGCCTATTGGTTCGTGACGACCGATCCCATGGGTGTCATGCCCGGCTTTTACGACCAGTTTGGCCAAGCTGCACAGACCACCTTCCCCACGCGCCAAAAGGGCGAGGCCACTGAGGACGATACCAAGCAGGACGATTCTGCCGAGGTGGTCCAGGAAGAAACCGTGCTCACCGATGATCAGCTCTATACCAGGCTCGACGGTCTGTATCAGACCATCGTGTCCTACGCTGACGAGGACCAGATCGGCGAGGTCATCGATTCCTTTAACAACGGCTATCTCCGAACGCCGCTGTCCACCCGTCAGGAGCTGTCGCAGAGTGCCTACGCCCTGCGCGACCAGATCAAAAAGACGCAAGATGAGCTTAACAACCTGAAAGTACAGGACGATACGGTCTATGCGGATGACATCGCCCACTTAAAGCAGCTTGCCGAGTGGATGTATGAGCGCGTCGACGTGATCTGCCAGAGCTGGGATATCTCGCTGGCCATTCCCGATGGCGAGTCGATGAGTTCCCACCAAAGCGAGATCCTGGCGCCCATCGCGCAGGGCGGCAACAGCGCGCTGAACCAGTACGATGCCAATGTGGGTTCCTGGAAGCCGCAGCAGCGTTCCTAAAATTAGTTCGCCATAGTCGGCATAACCTACGTGCGCAATTGATGTAAGCCCGTGCTTATTGCTACAATTCGTACAAATATGCTTTAAACGCACGAGGAAGGAACCACATGTTTGGTTTTAAGAAAGAGCTCTACACGCCCGAGTATCAGCTTGTCGGCGACGAGTGCGCCGTAATCGAGACGTCGAAGGGTACCATCAAGGTCAAGTTTGACGGCGAGGGCGCTCCCATTCATGTCGCGAACTTCTGCGAGCTTTCCACGATGGGCTTCTATGATGGCCTTAAGTTCCATCGCTATGTGCCCGGTTTTGTTATCCAGGGCGGGGACCCCAATACCCGCGACATGTCCGGCGCCGACGTCGCTGCCGGTCTTGAGGGCCCCGACGGCATGCCCGGTACCGGTGGCCCCGGCTACTGCATCAAGGGCGAGTTTGCCACCAATCCGCGCAACAGCCATGTCGATGGCGCCCTTGCCATGGCACGCTCCATGGACCCCGATTCCGCGGGTTCGCAGTTCTACTTCTGCCTGGGTGCCCAGCATAACCTCGATTCCGGTTACACCGTCTTTGGTACCACGGTCGAGGGTCTCGATGTGATTTCGCAGCTGCGTGCCGGCGACGAGATCGTTCATGTCGAGATCGTTCACGAGTAAAGGGGACTTCCTTGAATAGCCAGCTGATCCAACAGGGCCGCGCCGCTTACCGCGCGGGTGATTTTTCCGCTGCAGCCCAGATGCTTGGGGCGGCAAAGACTCCCGATGAGATTATGGGCGAGGCCGATCACCTTCGTGGCAACGCCTTGATGCACCTTGGCATGTATGCCGAGGCCGCCGAGGCCTATGCC
>USFK01000113.1 GCA_900553935.1 uncultured Collinsella sp. | reverse complement strand
GGCCGTTTGCAACTTCAAGGGCTTGTTTGCCTGCGTCGGCGCGGCTGGATATGCCGGAGCCGAGCTCATTCGCCTCGTCCTCGGTCATCCCGAGTTTGAACTTGCTGCCATTACGTCCAACGCCGATGCCGGCCAGCCGTTGTCTGCGGTGTACCCGAGCTTCACCGGCGTAAGCGATCTTGTCTTTACGACGCATGATGCCCCTGAGCTCAAGAACTGCGACGCGGTCTTTTTGGCCGTGCCGCACACGGCTGCCATGGCACAGGTGCCCGCGCTGCTTGCATCGGGCGTCTCCTGCTTTGATCTTTCGGCCGACTACCGTCTGAACGACGCGTCCGTTTTTGAGGCTTGGTATGCCGCCGAGCATACGAGCCCCGAGCTGCTCAAGACCCGTGCCTTCGGTCTGCCCGAGCTGTTCTGCCAGGACTTGGAGACCGCCGCATCCGACCATGCCGACGGCAAATCCGTGCTGGTCGCCTGCGCCGGTTGCTATCCCACCGCAACGAGCCTTGCCGCCGCGCCCGCCGTGCGCGCGGGCTGGGTGGCCGAGAACGGCCCCGTGATTGTCGATGCCATTAGCGGCGTGACGGGCGCCGGTAAGTCCTGCAACGCCCGCACCCATTTTTGCAGCGCCGACGAGAACTTGGAGGCCTACGGCGTGGGCAAGCATCGCCACACGCCCGAGATTGAGCAAATCCTTGGCCTGACCGATCGCGTCGTCTTTACCCCGCACCTGGCACCGCTCAAGCGCGGTCTGCTCTCCACGGTGACGCTGCCGCTCACGCCGCAGGCTCTCGATACCTTGACCCTTGAGGACGTTGTCGACCATTACAAGCAGTTCTACGCCGGTCGCACCTTTGTGCGCGTGCTCGATGCCGGCCAGCAGCCCAAGACGGCTTCGGTCGTCGGCACCAACGCTGCCCAGATTGGCCTCGCGCTCAACAAGCGCGCGGGCGTGCTGGTGGCGACGGGTGCTATCGACAATTTGTGCAAGGGCGCTGCGGGCCAAGCAGTCCAGTGCGCCAATATCGTCTTTGGCTTTGACGAGCGACGAGGCTTGCCCACAGTGGCGTGCCCGGTGTAGCACATTCGATTGTTAACGATTTGGTAGTCGGGCATCGAATGGGGCGCCACTCTTAAGCTGGTCTCATGATCACGACTGGCATGGCGCACCAACCGATGTCCGTTTTTTGTTTGACATAAGGAGTCATAAAGACGATGAATACCGAGCTGTTTGATATCAAGATTCGCGCCGTCGAGGGTGGCGTTACGGCTGCGGCTGGTTTTAAGGCTGCAGGCATCCACGCTGGGTTCCGCAAGAACCCCGAGCGTCTGGATTACGCGCTCGTCGTGCCCGATAAACCCTGTCCCGGTGCTGGCGTGTTTACCACCAATCGCTTTTGCGCGGCGCCCGTGCAGGTGAGCCGTGCCAACCTGGGCGGTACCGACAAGGGGTACGGTATCATCGCCGGCATTTCGGTCAACTCTGGCAATGCCAACGCCGCCACGGGTGAGACCGGCCTTGCATGCGCGCGCGAGACGTGCAGCATCGCATCGCAGGTCATCGGCTGCGAGCCTCAGCAGATTCTGGTTGCCTCCACGGGTGTAATTGGCCAGATTCTGCCGATCGACACGTTTGAGACCGCCATTCCTGCTGCCTACGAGGCGCTCTCCGCCCACGGTGGCGCCGATGCCGCTCGCGCCATCATGACGACCGACACGCACTCCAAGGAGTACGCCGTGTCCTACGTCAGTGAGGCTGCGGGTCATGCGGGCAATGTCTATACGGTAGGCGGAATGTGCAAGGGCTCGGGCATGATCATGCCCAACATGGCCACCATGATCGCAGTTATCACTACCGATGCCCCCGTCGAGCCTGCGGCACTTCATGCCCTGCTGCTCTCGACCGTCAAGCAGACCTTTAACAAGGTAACGGTCGATTCCGACACCTCGACCAACGACACCTGCACCATGCTTGCCTCCGGTGCCGCTGCCGCAGATGCCGAGCCTATCGTCGAGGGCTCCGATGCCTTTGACGAGTTGACATTTGCCGTGCACGAGGTGTGCGAGAGCCTGGCGCGCAATATCGCCGCCGATGGTGAGGGCGCATCCAAGCTTGTTACGGTCAACGTTACCGGCGCCGTGAACGACGAGGAGGCCGATATCGCCGCCCGCGCCGTTGCCAACTCGCCGCTCGTTAAGACCTGCATCGCCGGCCATGACTGCAATTGGGGCCGCGTTGCCATGGCGCTCGGTAAGTGCGGCGTGAAGTTTAATCAGGAAGACGTTTCCATCGACATGATGGGCATGCCTGTCTGTCGCGACGGTCTGACTGTTCCCTTTGACGAGGACGAGGCTCTACGACGTTTCGAGGCGCCCGAGATCGTGATCTCGGCCGACCTGGGCGCAGGCGACGCGGCAACGACCGTGTGGACCTGCGACCTCACGCATGAGTACATCTCCATCAACGGCGACTACCGTTCCTAGATTCCAGGCACGCTGCGCATCTTGCCGCGATTGCGGACAGCGGAGCACGGCGCGATAACGATACGAAAGACGAGGCAGATTATGAAATTCGCACGCGATTGTCGTTCGAGCGAATCCAACGAAGCAACCGCGCAGCTGCTGTTCGAAGCGCTGCCGTGGATTAAGAACCTGACCGGCAAGACGGTTGTTATCAAATATGGCGGAGCCGCCATGGTTGATGAGCAGCTGCGCCGTGACGTGATGAGCGACATCGTCCTGCTCAAGATCATCGGTATGCGTCCCGTCATCGTGCATGGTGGCGGCAAGGCTATCAACGAGGCGCTGAGCCATTACGATATTCCCGTCGAGTTTAAGAACGGCCAGCGCGTGACCACGCCGGCGACCATGGATATCGTGCGCGAGGTACTGGGCGGCAAGGTCAACCAGGAGCTGGTTGCTGCCATCAACCACCACGGCAACCTGGCCGTGGGCGTGTCGGGCAGCGATGCCGGCACGCTCATCGCCGAGCCGCTCGACCCCGAGCTCGGTCGAGTGGGCAAAGTGACGCACGTTAACACCGACTATATCGAGCGCCTGCTCGATAGCGAGTACATCCCCGTCATCGCTACCGTCGCGGCGGGGGAGGACGGCGGTTTCTTCAACATCAACGCCGATACCGCCGCCGGTGCCGTTGCGGCAGCGCTCCACGCGCATAAGGCGATCTTTTTGACCGACGTCGACGGCCTGTACAAGGACTTTAGCGATAAAGACTCACTCATCTCCAACCTAACGCTCGACGAGGTTAACGAAATGCTCTACGGCGGCGAGGTCGATAAGGGCATGATTCCCAAGCTGCGTGCGGCCGTCGATGCGCTTGCCGGCGGCGTATTTCGCGCTCACATCATCAACGGCACCACGCCGCATTCGCTGCTGCTGGAGCTGCTGACCGATGCCGGCGTCGGCACCGTGATCCATTCCACCGAGACGGCTTACGAGTTCGATACGCATCCGCATCCGCTTTCGACGTTTGCTGCGCGTCTGACCGAGAACCTCGACGAGGTCGAGAAGCTTCAGACAGTCTAACTGACCCGCAGCCGCCCCATTTCTGCACCCATAGGCCTGCGCCGTCCGGCGCTCAACGAAAGGCATCCCATGTCACTTGCAGCTCAGCAATCGCTTGAATCCCATTACGTTATGCATACCTTTGGCCGCTCTCCGGTCGAGTTTGTCGAGGGTCACGGCATGAAGCTCACCGGCGACGATGGTCGTGAGTACCTCGACTTTCTTGCCGGCATCGGCGTGTGCAGCCTAGGTCATGGCGACCCGGCTGTGCTCTCGGCGCTCGAGGCACAGACCAAAAAGCTCATGCATGTCTCCAATTACTTCTACATCGAGCAGCGTGGACAGGTCGCGGCGCTGCTGTCCAAGCTTGCCAACGATGACTTAGATGGTGCACGCGTGCTTGCCGATGCCATTGCCGCCGGCGATGAGACCACGGCAGCTGCTCTTGGTGCCCCGGCTGCGGATGAGCAGGTTTGGGAGACCTTCTTTGCCAACTCCGGCGCCGAGGCCAATGAGGGCTCGATGAAGCTTGCGCGCCTGTACGCCAAGCGTGCCGGTAACGGCGGCAACACTATCGTGTGCATGCGCGGCGGCTTCCACGGCCGTACGCTCGAGACCATTGCCGCCACCATGCAGGATTGGCTGCAGGATAGTTTCCGCCCGCTGCCGGGTGGCTTTGTGGCCTGTACGCCCAACGATATCAATGAACTGCGTGCGATCTTTAAGCAGCTGGGGAGCGAAATTTGTGCCGTGATGCTCGAGCCGATCCAGGGTGAGAGTGGCGTGCACCCCATGACCGAGGAGTTTATGGCGGCAGCGCGCGACCTGGCACACGAAGTGGGCGCCGTGCTTATAGCCGACGAGGTCCAGTGCGGCATCTTCCGCTCCGGCAAGCCGTTTGCATTCCAAACCTATGGCGTGGAACCCGACATCATGAGCCTTGCCAAGGGCATTGCCGATGGCGTGCCCATGGGTGCCGTCGTAGCAAAGAAGGAGATTGCCGACGTGTTTAAGCCGGGCGACCACGGCTCGACCTTTGGCGGTAGCTGCTTGGCTGTCGCGGCGTGCGCCGCGACGCTCTCCGCGCTCGTGCGCGGCGATTATGCCGACCATGCTGCCAAGGTAGGCGCCTATATGGAGGCAAAGCTCGCCAAGCTGCCGAACGTGACCGAGGTGCGTGGCCGCGGCTTGATGCTCGGCTGTGATTTGGATGATGCCGCGGGCGACGCGCATGATATTGTTGCCCGCGCGCTGGCCGCCGGTGCCGTGATTAACGCTACGGGTGCCCATACGCTGCGTTTCCTGCCGCCGCTCGTCTGCGAGGAATCCGACGTGGACAGTCTGATCGAGATTCTGTCGGGTGTCTTGGGCTAACGCGGCGCAATAACTCAATTTGAACCGGGTTCCGGACTGTGGACGTGCCATATGCGGCACGATTCAGCGGTCTGGAGCCCGTTTTGTCTTAGATTTGCTAAGGCGGGGAGACCTGCTGGTCAAAAAACATCAAATATGAGTACTGTTACCGATTTGGTAACAGCAATTTTGGACTAATAAGGCCAGATAGCTAGTCGAAATGGCGATGAATGTACGATTTTGATCCAATTGCTAGTCCTTATAATGGACATATGTTGCGTAACTTAAGCAAATATTATCTTCTGACATGTTGTAAGCAAGGTAGCAGTACTCATTTTTGCCATTTTCTGGCCACGGCCTTTGTGACAGACGTGCTGGCGGGTTCGAATCCCTCTGCACTGGGCCCAAAAAGGAAAGGCCCCCATCGCTGGGAGCCTTTTCAATCAAGTGGTGGGCGATGAGGGATGTCGCGTGCGGCTGACGCC